>JADGAM010000410.1 GCA_015232015.1 Oligoflexia bacterium
AAAAAATATTTGTAGATTGCGATGTTGATGCTGCCGACCTCTTTTTAATAATGAATCCAAATAAGAAAGAAACGCACCAGTTTTCCTCTGGAAACAAGGCCAATATTGATTTAAAAAAATGTGTTCAGTGTGGGTTATGCAAAAATCATTGTCGTTTTTCTGCTATATCATCACAATTTAGAATTGATCACATAAAATGTGTTGGATGTGGTGTATGCCAATTTGTTTGTTCAAGTGATGCTGTCTCTCTTGAAAAAAATATTGGTGGTGAGTGGTATGTTTCAGATACTAGATTTGGGGAGTTAGTACATGCCAAACTTGGAGTTGCAGAGGACAACTCTGGAAAATTGGTATCAATCATTAGAAATAAGGCATCAGAAATTGCAAAAGGAAAAAACATTGATCTAATTGTAGTTGATGGCCCGCCGGGGATAGGGTGTCCAGTTATATCTTCACTTACTGGGTGTACGGATATTTTAGTAGTGGTTGAACCAACTGTTTCCGGTGTTCACGACATGGAAAGAGTAATTAAGCTAGCTACCAAATTTAAATTAAGAACCATGGTCTGTATAAACAAATTTGATCTTAATCAAGATATGGTTAATGAAGTGGATCTATATTGTAAGCAAAAAAACATTAAAATAGTTGGAAAAATTCCCTATTCATCAGTATTCAATCGCGCTCAAAATGTTGGGAAAAATATTTTTGAATATATATCTAGCATTGAAGGAACTAATGAAGATACAAGGGATAGTCAAGAGTTAGCAGAAATAATATTTAACATGAATGAAGTAATTAGAGAACAAGTCTTTAAGGAAATATAGATATGGATATAAAAACGAATAATCAGAAAATGAAAGTAATAATAGTATTATCGGGAAATGGAGGAGTTGGTAAGAGTACGGTTTCAGCTAATTTAGCAGCAACATTAGCACCAAAAGATTATAAAACAGGTTTACTTGATGTTGATATTCATGGCCCAAACATTTAAAAAAATAATCGATTCAATTTTGTCATTTTGATTTAATTAGAATCAACTAGGAGAAATTAGTTATGAAAATTGCTATTCCAACCGCAAGTGGAGTTTTATGCAACCATTTCGGTCATTGCGAGATTTTTACAATCTTTGAGGTAGATGAAAAAAATAAAACTATTCTAACGAAAGAAGAGATTACTCCTCCACCTCACGAACCAGGGAAACTTCCACCTTGGCTTGCATCTCATGGGGTTAATGTTATTTTGACCGGAGGGATGGGTAAACGGGCCCTTGATTTGTTTGATGAGAAAGGGATTAAGGTTATCGTGGGCGTTTCTGCTGATAAACCAGAAGAGTTGGTAGAAAAATATATGAAGAAGGCATTAGTTGGAGGTCAAAATGTTTGTGATCATTAAATTGGCCACTAAAGTGATCACAATATATACGATCATTAAAAAAATTACAAAATGGAGTAAGAACATTAAGAGAGGTAATGAAAATGGAAGACTCTAAAAATAATGATTATTCAGAAAAATTTTATCTTGATTGTGGTATGTCCACTAGAGCAATTCACGCCGGAGAACATGTAGGACAATTTTCAGTCTCTTCGCATACCAATCCAATCTATCAAACATCAACCTTTGTTTTTAAAAATGCTGATGAAGGTGCGAGGCTTTTTTCAGGTGAAGATAAGGGATACATTTATACCAGGCTGGGCAATCCGACTGTTACGTTGTTAGAAGCAAAAATAAATTCATTAGAAGGCGGAGATTTTAAAAAGACCAATCCTAACGCAAGAATTTCCACGTTGGCCTTTTCTTCTGGTATGTCTGCGATTGCCTCTACTCTTTTAGGGCTTCTTTCTCAAGGTGATACTCTTATAATGGGTAATGTAGTATATGGTGCTACCGAACATCTTGCTTCCAATGTGTTGAAAAAATTTAATATTAAAAGTGTTGAAGTAGATACAAGTGAGCTGCGTGCAGTTGAAAGAGCGATAATAGAAAACCCTACTGCCAAGGCCATATTAATTGAAACCCCGACCAACCCCTGGCTATTAGTAAGCGACATAAAAAAAATATCAAACAT
>JADGAM010000411.1 GCA_015232015.1 Oligoflexia bacterium
CCATCCCGATTTTGTTTGGGATAAAGATTTAGTTAGTCCAACTAATCCAATAGCAAAAAGATTATTTGGAAAAACAATGAAAAAGATGATGAAAAAGTCTGGTATGAGATAAATTATCGCAAGAACTAGTTCTGAAGTAAATTCAAAAAGCTAAAGCTAAAGCTAAAGAAATTTAAAAAACACTTATACTTTCTAAAATTTTAACTATCCTATCAAATAAATCTTTATTTAGATGTTTTAATCTAAGCTTTACGAATAATTCTTTGCTATTAAGAGCATGAGAAGCATTGATATTATTATTTGCCATTGATATTGATGATGTTTGATTTTTAATTAAATAATTAGCATAATCCTCACAAAGAAGAAAAACCATTGCTAAAGGAGAAATACCATCACTAATTTCAGAAGGAAAACCAAAACCCCCAGGAGATCCATGGTGTTGCTTTATAATAACTTCTGTGCCAAAAGGTGCTGCAGGTAATTTTAAAACCATCTCTGATGCCTTGAAAGCGTGTGTTTGAATTTCTGATTTCTCATTCTGAGAAATAGAAATAGAAATAGCAGTAGAAGTAGCATTTTTAAAATCATCTTCCGAACGTATCATAGCACTTGTATCATCAGACAGTGTAATGTCATGAATGAGAGCTACATAGGCCAACTTTTCTTGCTGTTCTCTTGTTCCCCACTCTAAATTACTTATAATATGGAAAGATAGATAACTCGTTAACTGGATCATTTTATAGCGATAACTTGATTTATTTTGAATTACTTTATCAAGTAAGGCCTTTAGTTTTGGAGAACTGTTTATAATTTTTTTCACAGACTCAATAGTTTCTTGAGCGAGTTCTATTGTTTCGTTAGTTAGTTCAGCATGCAATATATTTTCACGTAAGATATCCACTGAATTACTTAGGAGTTCAATTTTATCCTTTTCTTCCATTGTATTTGATTTTAATTTTGCAAATATTTGTTTAGTAGCATTTGATGTAAAAGCTAACTTATATTGTTTTTGAATATATAATTCCCGAACTCCTTTTTTTACCAAGCGCCCAGCATCTTTCAAATCCACATTATCAGAAGCAAGAAATCTTTTGATGTAATGATCTCCCGAGGAAGTTTTTAGTCGCAAGAATAGAGGGCAAATAAGAGAATCTAGTGTAAGAAAAAATTGAATGGGAATTGGAATATAATCTTGATCTTTTATGTTCGAAATGTCTCTTATTAGTAACTCCAATAATGGTTGCTGCTTGTTTTACTAAATCAAAGACATCAATTTTTTCATCTACAATTGTCATTCCTTCAAAAAAAAGTGGAGGTTTAGATCCAAGCACAATCATAGGAATTTTTAAGTTTGATTTGTATAAAAAACTATAGAGGTTTTCTGCCGATATTGTGGAATTAGCATAAAGATTTCTAGTTATAATTAAGACAAAATTAGATTCACTTTGAATAGTATCTATATTTGTTGTTGCTGTTGTTGTATCAATATTTGCTTGTAATAACTCTATTACTTCAATAGTAGTTTTTTTTACAATTACAGTTGCTCCAAGAAAAGTACTTAAGTTTAACGAATAAAGTGCCTCTAAAATATTATCTTGCTCTATTAATATTATTTTTTTCACTAAAATTTATTCCTTTTTATTTCGAAGTAGATGTCAATGTTGGAGTAGAAGTTAGCGTAGAAGTTTGTGTAGAAGTTGTTGTGGATAAAGATAATGAAATTGTCTTGATGTTTACAAATTCTCTTATACCAAAATATGAAAGTTCTCTTCCATAACCACTCTCTTTAACTCCTCCAAAAGGCAATCTTGGGTCTGATTTTACAAAATCATTTATAAAGACACTTCCTGATTCTATTGAGTTAATGGCAATATTACGAGCATATTTAATATTTTTACTAAAAATAGCGGCCCCTAATCCAAAGGAGGTATCATTGGAAAGCATTAGTGCTTCTTTCTCAGTTGAATAATGGATTATACTCATTACAGGACCAAAAAATTCTTGATTATATGCGGGCATTCCTTTTTTTACATTAGTTAATATTGTCGGTGGATAGTAAT
>JADGAM010000412.1 GCA_015232015.1 Oligoflexia bacterium
ATCTCAACTATCCAGTTAATAGTGATATTAATAAATCTGAAGTACCAGGTTGGATATCCTGTCGACCACAAGTAAGAAAATTCTTACTAATGGAGATCTTTTTTTCTTGACTTGTTTTTTCATAGACATGCAACAAAGCTCTTCCTAAATTAAAATTATTTAAAGACCAATTTAAATTCTTATTTAATCCAAGGAAGGATGAAATGAGCTACGATAGTATTCTAGAATATTTGAATGCTTTATCCAAGATATATTTTAGTGCTAGCAAAAAAGAAAAAACTAAATTACTAAACCATGCCATTCAAGTTACTAAATTACATCGTAAATCTATTATTAGGGCCATTAAAAATGGCAATATAATAAATAGAAGAGGAAAAGGTCTCAAAAAGCACAAAATACTTTATCCCAAAGACACACTCTCACCTCATATAGAATATATCTGGCATTCGATGGAGAGAATATCGGCGAAGCGAATGAAAGAAGCACTAAAAGACTGGCTTCCATATTATCACGAAAATAAAGTTGATAATCATATAAAATATCTTTTACAGAAGATGTCTATCACCACTCTTGAAAGATTTTTAAAAGAATTAAGAGTGAAATCGACTGTATCAAAGGGATTAACGTCTACTTCACCAGCACGCCATATGAAGAATAAAGTTCCTATTAATACTTTAGATTCTAACGTGACAAAACCAGGTCATACTCAGGCCGATACGGTCGCACACTGCGGAGATAAACTCATAGGTGAGTTTATGAATTCTATAACTCTGACTGATATCCATTCTGCATGGACTATGAACAGGGCAACATTCACAAAAACAGCATTAGATGTAAAAGATGCTCTTAAACATATACAAAAATGTCTACCTTTTAAATTACTCACAATTAATACCGACTCTGGTAGCGAGTTTTTAAATATCCCGATATTTAATCATTTTCAGAGGGAAAAAGTAATATTCACAAGATCACGTCCATACAAAAAAAATGATAATGCATATGTTGAACAAAAAAATTACACTCACGTCAGAGAACTTTTTGGATACCAGCGAATAGAACATGAAGAGTTAAAATCTTTAATGAACGAGATCTACTGTGAATATTGGAATCCTTTGCAAAATTATTTTTTGCCAACTTTTAAACTAAAAGAAAAAATTATGATTGGTGCTAAAATTAAAAAGACCTATGGCAAACCACAGACACCTTATCAACGGTTAATGGAATGTGATAATTTAACTGAAGATCAAAAAGAAGAACTTTCCAGAGTGAAAAAGAAACTTAATCCTTTTGTGCTAAAAAGAGAATTAGAAAAAAAATTATCTGTATTTTTCGTTCGATTAAATGAGTTAAATAAAATTAAAAAAGAAAATTAATGTCCACTAACAACGACCGGCCAAAAACGCTTCTGGAAATATTTGTGGTTTCCAGAAACATTTTTGACCTCCGAGATAAATGGCAAGGCCTTTAAAAACAGATAAGACTGTTTTTAAAAATTGGCTCAAGTAACGACAATTTTCACAGGTGAAAAAATAGATTTCTAGAGTGAAGAAATCAATTTGTCATTAGATTTCACTATGAAAAAATGATATATCTTTTTGATGAAAAAGAAAAAATCAAAACAAAACAGACTTCCTCATGTATCACGTAAATTTATTAAAAACAAACCTACTCATGTTGTTGTGAAAACTGCTATCAATATTTCATTACAAGAAAAGAATAATATCTCCCAAATAAAAAAAATGATTAGCAAGGTAGAAAAAAGATATTTTGTCGATGTTTTCCAATTTCATATATCAAAAAATCATATCCATTTTTTTATAATAGCACCTACTAAAAATCATTTATCGCAGTCAATGTGTTATTTAAAATCTAAATTAGCAATTTTCTTTAATAAAAAACTAAAACGTAGTGGAACTTTTTGGGTAGATCGATTTTTTTCTTCTGTAAAGGCATCAGCAAAAGAAGTTGTGAGAACAATTCACTATATTGCTGGTCGAATAAAAAACATATCACCATTTGATAATATCTACTCTTCGTTA
>JADGAM010000413.1 GCA_015232015.1 Oligoflexia bacterium
TTGGCTCTCATGTTGTAGATCTTCTATTATCGTTTAAACCTCGAGAGATTGTTGTTATTGATAATTTACTGAGAGGAAAAAAGGAAAATCTTAAGTGCGCACTAGATGTCTCTTCGTTGCCTTCTTCTAATACGAAAATTAACTTAATAATTGGTGACATTAGAGATCAACAATTACTGGATGATTGTTTCTCTAATGCTGATTATTGTTTTCATTTGGCAGCTTTAAGAATAACCAGATGTGCTGAAAATCCTGTTGAAGCAACTGAAGTTATGATAAATGGAACTTTAAATATTCTCAATATGTGTGTGAAACATAAACTTAAAAAACTTATTTTTTCTTCTACTGCTTCAATTTATGGATCTGCGGATGAGTATCCGACTGAAGAAAAACATCATCCCTATAATAATCGAACATATTATGGTGCCATGAAATTGACGAACGAATCTATGTGTAGATCATATCATGATATGTATGGATTAAATTATCTCGCTCTTAGGTATTTTAATATATACGGGCCCAGGATGGATACAGAGGGCCGTTACACGGAAGTCATGATAAGATGGATAAAATCGATTCAAGAGGGAAAGGCCCCAACAATTTTTGGTGACGGTAAACAGAGCATGGATTTCGTTTTTGTTAAAGATGTAGCTAACGCAAATATTTTAGCACTTACCTCCTCTCTTACTAACGATGTTTTTAATGTGGCCTCAGGGAAGGAAACATCTTTATGTGAGCTAGCAGATTTGTTACTTACAGCAATGCAATCAATATTAAAACCAGTTTTTATACCACTACCTAGTGAACGAAACAAAGTGGAGGTTACTAGAAGAATGGCCTCAATTAAAAAAGCTGAAGAGCTTTTAAAATTTAATTCAAGCATTAGTTTACTTGATGGATTAAAACAATTGATTTCATGGACTAAGCATGATTGTTGATCACTTAGTTTTTATTTGTATTCTTTCATCGGAGAAAAAATATGATTCCCATATCTAAACCCTTTATGGGAATAGAAGAGGTAAATGCTGCTACAGAAACAATTTTATCAGGATGGATCACCCAAGGACCTAAGGTACAACTTTTTGAAAATTCTTTTGCTTCTTTTGTAGATGCAAAATATGCTTGTGCAGTTTCAAATTGTACTGCTGCCTTACATATTGCTCTTTTAGCAGTGGGTGTGCGCCCAGGAGACTTAGTAATTACTGTATCTCACTCTTTTATTGCTACAGCAAATTCCATTCGCCTATGTCAAGCAGAACCATTTTTTATTGATGTAGACCTAGGATCATTAAATATGGATCCTCTAAAACTTAGGAATTTTCTAACATCAAATACTAAAAAAATTGACGGTGATCTATGTTTTACAGGTCAAACTCAAAAATTCGAAGGTAAGCGGATAGGTGCTATTTTAGTTGTTCACCAAATCGGTATGCCATCAGATATGAAACAAATATGTTTGCTTTCAAAAGAATTCAATGTTCCAGTTGTTGAAGATGCCGCTTGCGCTAGCGGTAGTGAAATATTTTGGAATGGAAAATGGAGAAATATTGGTTACCCAATAGGAGAAATAGTTTGCTTTTCATTTCATCCTCGAAAGATTATTTCTACAGGCGAAGGTGGAATGCTTACTACAAATAATTTTGAGTATTGTACCTTTATAAAAAACTTTCGTCAGCATGGAATGAGTATTTCTGATTTGGTCAGACATAAAAGCGATAACCATGATAATCCTGAGGTTATAATTGAAAGTTATGATAGTTTTGGGCACAATTATCGTATGAGTGATATTTCAGCGGCGATAGGAATTGAACAATTAAAAAAATTGCCGATGATTATTAGTCATCGTAGAAAATTAGTTGAGATTTATCGAAAAGAATTATCATCTATTTCAATTATTAAACTACAAGATGAAGGAGAAGATAGTCGTTCCAATTGGCAAAGCTTTTTTATTTTACTAAATTCAGAAGCTAATATCGATCGCAATGATTTAATAAGGAAGTTGGCCATCGTTGGAATTGCAT
>JADGAM010000041.1 GCA_015232015.1 Oligoflexia bacterium
ACAATAAATAAAGTGCAAATACTAGAGGATAGAGGTAGCAAAATTCAATTAGAAAAAATTACAGGTCCAGCAATCTTAGTTTTAAATGACAATTTTTATCCAGGATGGCAAGTTTATGATAGCGAAAATAATAAATTAGAAATAAAACCTGCAAACGCAAATTTTCGATCAGTGATATTAGAAAAGAATAAAAGTTATAAATTATTTTTTGAATATAAACCTAAATGGTATTACTTGGGGATTGGGTTAACTGGACTTGCTATTATTACAGTGATTGTTTTAATTTTTATGATATAAATTAAATATGACTTTAATTAAAATTAAAATTAAAATTAATTTTGTATTCATATTATTATTGGCCGTCACTGCTACAACTACGACTTCTATATCTACCTATGCAAATGAAATTCTTACGTGGCAAAATTGTGTAGATGAATTGGTAAAGAATAACTTTGAATTACAGGCAGAAAGAAAAAGTGTTGATTCCAGTAGATATTTATTATTGGCCTCGAAAAGTGGATTTTATCCGCAATTAAATGCAAATGTGGGTTATACCTACGAAGAGGCGGAAACAACATTTTCAAATAGAACTTCATCAACAACCAATACTACAAACAATTATAGTATGTCTCTTACGGCCTCAGAAAATTTATTCTCTGGATTACAAGATTATGCTAAAATTCAAAAAGCAGATGCTAGTTTAAAAATTGCGATTGCAAAATATGATTTATTGCGTGCCAGACTTAGCTATGATTTAAAAGTGGCCTATACAGAATTACTTTACACACAGAAACTACTTACTCTTGATCAAGAAATTGTAAATAGAAGACAAGAAAATCTTTCATTAGTAGAATTAAAATTTGAAGGGGGACGTGAAAATAAAGGAGCAGTTTTATTATCTAAAGCAAATAGTGGCCAGGCCAAATTTGATTTGCTTCAAAATAAGTATAATTTGCAAGTTGCAAGATTAAAATTAGCAAAGATAATTGGACGAGATGATGATAAGCGAATTAATTTTAGTGTTGATGAAGGCCTTAAAATAAATGAACCTTCGCCTTTATTTAATAATAAACTTAATAATAAACTTAATAACAAATTTAATAATCAATTTGATAAGCAGTTTGTATATAAAGATTTAATTAAATTAACTCCTAATTATATGAAACTATTTGCTGAAGAGAAATTAGCAGTGTCTAATTTGAAATTAGCGCAATCTACATTCTTTCCAAGCTTAAATCTTACTGGAAGTATTGGTCGCCAAGATAATCGTTTTGATCCTAAAAATGATCGATGGTCTATTGGTGTTTCTTTATCATTTCCTCTTTTTTCTGGGGGGAAGGATTATTACTCAGCAAAGAGTGCAGTTGAAGAGGTAGTAGCAGTATCAGCTAAGAGAAAGGATATGGACTTACAATTAATCAATCAATTAAACGAAGCATACACTAAATATTTTTTATCTGTGGAAAAATATAAAGTTGATCAAGAATATTTAGAAGCGGTAATAGTTCGAGCAAAAATTGTAAAAAGCAAATATAATAATGGTTTAATTTCCTTTGATGATTGGGATACCATTGAGAATGATTTAATCTCCAGACAAAAAAATGTTTTACAAAGTTACAAAGAGAGAATAATTGCTGAAGCATATTGGGAGGAGGTACAAGGGAAAGGAGTAATTCCATGAAGGGTAAGTGGTTAAAGTGGACATTGTTATCTTTAATATTGATAATAATAATAGTAGGGATACTTTATTTTTATAATCAAAAACATAAACGTCTTGATATTACCTATATTGAAGAAGAGCTTGTCAGAGATAATATTGAAGAAACAATCCTTAGCACTGGAGTTGTTCAACCTAAAAATCGTTTGGAAATAAAAGCTCCAATTGCTGGAAGATTAGAAAATATTTTAGTAAAAGAAGGAGACATTGTTCGTAAGGGACAGATCCTTGCATGGATGAGTTCTTTAGAACGGGCAGCACTTCTAGATTCAGCTCGCGCTCGAGGGACAGAAGAATTAAAACATTGGGAAGATTTATATAAACCTGTTCCTATTGTTGCTCCTATGAATGGAACAATTATTTTAAGAAATGTGGAAAACGGACAAACTTTTACTGTCAGTGATTCTGTTTTTGTAATGTCGGATATGCTTACAGTGAAAGCACAAGTTGATGAAACAGATATATCGCAAATTGTTTTAAAACAAAGTGCCAGAGTAGTATTAGATGCCTATTCAAATGAAACAATTATGGCGTACGTTGATAAAATTGCATTTGATGCAAAAACCGTTAATAATGTTACTACTTATGTAGTGGAAGTTTTACCTACCAAAATACCACCTTATATGAAAAGTGGTATGACTGCTAATGTGACCTTTATTGTGGCATCAAAAGAAAATGTACTTACTATATCGGCTGAAGCAATTAAATTTCAAGATGGAAAAAAATTAGTAATGTTAAAATCTAAAAAAGATAAGGACAAAGATAAAGGCAAAGATAAGGGTAAGGATGAAAAAGGTATTGAGCAATTAATAGAAACTGGAATCACTGATGGCAAAAGCACAGAAGTTGTAAGTGGCCTTTCGGAAGGGGATATTGTTTTAGTTGCTGAAATGAAAATAGGGGTTAAAGATCCATCTTCCCAGAAGAAAAATCCTTTTAGTTTATTTGGTAAACGCCCAAAAAGTAATAGCAAAGGTGGCAAATAGCAATCAATAGGAGTAACACATCCTCCACGTTAGCGTTGTTAGGTATAGGTAATAGAATAGAATTAGTGTAGAAGGATAATGAAAGTAAAAGAATGAGTTCTCTGCTAGAATTAAAAAATATTCATAAAAGATATCACATGGGTGATACGGTTATTTCTGCTCTTAAAGGAGTCGATCTTACTATTGAGGATGGAGACTTTCTGGCCATAATGGGTCCTTCTGGATCTGGTAAATCAACACTCATGCATGTAATAGGGTTGTTAGATGTTCCAGATGAAGGTCACTATAAAATAAGAGGTAAAGAAGTTGCTAAGTTAGCTGAAGATGAATTAGCAATACTCAGAAGAAAAACTATCGGTTTTATTTTTCAACAATTTAATCTTCTTCCACGAATGACTGCTGAAGAAAATACAACACTGCCTTTGATTTATTCAGAGGGGAAAATGGATGTTGAGCGTGGTCAAGAAATGCTTCGTAAAGTGGGATTAGAAGAACGGGCCACTCATAGACCAAATGAACTTTCAGGAGGTCAACAGCAACGAGTTGCGATTGCAAGATCTTTAATTAATCGACCATCATTAATATTAGCAGATGAACCAACAGGTAATTTAGATTCTGCTAGTGAAAAAGAGATACTATCGATTTTAAAACAATTAAATGATAGTGGCATAACTGTTGTGATTGTTACTCATGAAGAAGATATTGGAAATAAGGCCAGACGTTTAATTCGTATGCGAGATGGAGTTATTGTATCTGACCAACGTTTGGATCAAAGTCAAAGTCAAAGTCAAAGTCAAAATATTGAAATTGAGAATGAAGGCAAAGCTGTGGAAGTTGTGGTTGAAGTTGTGAATGAGAAGAAGATTAAAAGTGATAATGGAATTTTCAAATTACATCTTGATCATTTATATCAACATCTCAATCAAGGAATTAAAACATTAGCAGCAAATAAAGTAAGAACTGCGCTCTCTATGCTTGGAATTATGATCGGAGTAGCATCTGTTGTTGCAATGTTGGCCTTAGGAAGAGGTGCTCAAAAAGCAATCGAAGATCAACTAACTTCACTAGGATCTAATTTATTAATGGTTCGTCCAGGCGCAGTTAAGGGAGCTGGTGGAGCAAGAGCAGAAGTAGGAGCAACTACCAGACTAACTATTGAAGATGCTGTTGCCATAAAGGAAAAAATTGCTAATGTAAACGATACAATACCTAATCAAAGTGGCAAAGGACAAATTACTTATGCTAACAAAAATTGGAGTACTACTGTAAAAGGAGTAACTCCTTCTTATACAAGAGTAAAATCTGCAGTTCCAGTGGTAGGTAGATTTTTTACAGAAGATGAAAATAAAAAACGAAGTAGAGTTGCTGTAATTGGAGCAACAGTACTAAGAGAGTTATTTAGTAATGATAATTCTATTGCTAATCCTATTGGTGAAATGATTAAAATTAATAAAATAAATTTTCAGATTATAGGAGTATTACCTGAAAAAGGAGCAGCAGGATTTCATGATCAAGATGATGTTGTAATTATACCCGTACTAACAGCAATGTATCGTGTATTTGGAAAAAATTATGTTGATTCCATAGATGTAGAAATGAGTGATTCAAAAAAAGCTGATACAATTATTGATGATGTTACAGAGTTAATGATAAATCGTCACAAAATTCCTCTGTCTCGAAGAGATGATGCTTTTCAAATTAGAAACATGGTAGAAATTCAAGAGGCCTTATCGGCCAGTACTAAAACTATGACAATACTTTTATCTGCGATTGCTGCCATTTCTTTGTTAGTTGGTGGTATTGGAATTATGAATATTATGTTGGTTTCTGTAACCGAAAGAACAAAAGAAATTGGTTTGAGAAAAGCAATAGGGGCCAAGAGAGGAGATATCTTATTACAATTTTTAATTGAATCAGTAACAGTGAGCTTGATTGGAGGGATATTTGGAATAATTTTAGCATGGTTAATTGCTTTTATTTTATCAACATTTGTTGGATGGGCCACCACAATAACAGTATCATCAATTATGTTAGCATTTATTTTTTCAGCTTCAATTGGTGTAATATTTGGAATATATCCAGCGAAGAAGGCATCGATGTTAGCACCAATAGATGCTTTAAGATATGAATAATATGAATAATATGAATAATATGAATAGAAATTAAATATAATATTAAAGATTTTTAATTTATTAATAAATAAAGGTTTCAAAAAAAAAGGAATAAGGTGAAAAAATGCAAAAAAATTTAATTCTACAAAAAAATTATAAATCTATTCTAGATTTAAAAGAGACTGAAAAAGGTATTCGTTACATTAAAGAATTTTTCCAAGTTAATTTGTCTGATAGTCTTAACCTTTTAAGAGTAAGTGCTCCTCTTTTTGTAAAGAGTGGTACAGGTATTAATGATGACTTAAATGGTATTGAAAAACCTGTGGGCATTGAAACAGGTGGGAATTTTCATTGTAAAGCTGAGATTGTTCAATCACTGGCCAAGTGGAAAAGAATGATTTTAAAAGAGTATGCAATGAATCCAGGTGAAGGAATCTATACTGATATGAATGCAATCAGACCTGATGAACATGTAGATAATCTTCATTCAATCTATGTTGATCAATGGGACTGGGAAAGAATAATTACTAAAGAAAATCGCAATCTTGATTTTTTAAAATATGTTGTAAAAAAAATCTATAATGTTTTAAGAAGAACAGAAATCAATATGTATGAAAGATTTTTAATAAAACCAATTTTGCCAGAAGAAATTACTTTTATTCACACTGAAGAATTAGAAAAAGAGTTTCCAAAATTATTACCAAGCGAACGAGAAAAGAAGGCGGCCAAAAAATATGGAGCAATATTTGTTATAGGCATTGGTGCTGATTTAAAAAATGGAAAACCTCATGATGGACGTGCTCCAGACTATGATGATTGGACTACAGTAAGTGATTCTAAGAAAGGTTACAAAGGATTAAATGGCGACATTATCGTATGGAATCCAATTCTAGAGCAAAATTTTGAAATTTCTTCTATGGGAATAAGGGTAGATCAAGCAGCATTATTAAAACAATTAAAATTAAGAAATGCAGAAGATAGAAAAAAATTGATGTGGCATAAACGTTTACTTGATGGAGAATTACCACTTACAATTGGAGGCGGTATCGGTCAATCAAGACTTTGTATGTTTTTCTTAAGAAAAGCTCATGTTGGAGAGGTTCAATGTAGTATTTGGCCAGAAGAGATGAGAAAAACTTGTATCCAAAATAAAATCTTCTTACTATAGAATATTTTTACTTTCGAGAAGATTTTCTTATGGCCTGAAAAAGGCCGATTCTGATGCAGATTATAGACCAATCTCTTTATTAAACTCTTCAATTAGTCCATTGATCTCTTTGCCATATTTTGCAAATTGATTCCAATAGTTTTCGTGATCATACCATTGAGCATTTAATTCAGTAACATCACGTTGTTGTTGTTCAACCCAAGTGTAATATTTTAAATTATGAACACGCTTCCTATCAGGATAATTTAGTTCCATCATATGATCAATGCCGATATCCGAGATGAGTTGCATATCACGTTCGAAGTTGCGCTCACTATATGCGCCTCTTTCATTACGTAACTCTTCAAGGCGTGAACCATATAATTCCATAGAGTCAGTAAAAATAGTTACTACATAATCATTTTCAGTTAACTCATAATATTTTGCAAATTTTATGGCGCCAACTAAATTTCCCAGAGAAGAGATTCCTAAATTATTTAATTTGTCTACTAGAGCAGAATCAATGCCCTCTTTCTTAAGCATATCAGTTCCAACTTTTTCATTAAATAATCTCATCATGCGAATTGGAGCTTCATCATCTACGGCCACTGCCATGTCTGTATTTTTCACATCATGAATCCAAGGAACATGCTTATCGCCAATACCTTCAATTCTGTGTCCACCAAAACCATTGTCTAGTAGAGTTGAACATTGTAATGCTTCGGCCACTGCTAATTTTGAATGAGGATAAATTTCTTTTAAGCGATATGATAGACCCAAAGTTCCTGCTGAACCAGAAGAGAGTACTGCCCCTCTGTAACGTCCAGTGGTGCCCATCTCGGCGGCCAAGGCCTCACTCATTGCACTTCCAGTAACTTCATAGTGCCAGAGTGGATTTCCAAACTCTTCAAACTGATTATATATTTGAATATTGTTTCTAGTTTTTCTTAATTCCCAACACTTATCAAAAATTTCTTTTACATTACTTTCACATCCAGGAGTCGCAATTACTTCGCCGGCAACTTTTTTAAGCCATTCAAAACGTTCTTTAGACATCTCTGCTGGTAAAATTGCAATTGATTCACATGATAGAAGGGCGGCCACATAGGCGCCACCTCTGCAATAATTTCCAGTTGAAGGCCATACAACTTTTTCATTTTCAACATCAAATTGTCCAGTAACCAGACGGGGAACTAAACAACTAAAACTTGCTCCAACTTTGTGTGCTCCTGTTGGAAAATATTTTCCCACCATTCCAATGATATTTGCCTTACAACCAGTAAGCTTTGGAGGCAATACCATGTAATTAACTTTTCCATATGAACCACCCTTTGCAACTGGTTCATTTTTCCAAGTGATTCTAAATAAATTTCTAGGATGAATATCCCAAAGTCCAACGCCTTTTAATTCATCTTTAATTTTTTGAGGAATCTTATTTACTGGATCTTTCATTTGTTCATATGTTGGAAGTATGATCCCTTTTTTCTTGCAGGCCTCTGCATTTTTTTGACGTTGTTTTTTGTCTACTTTTAAATTAATTAATTTGTTCATCTTCTTTTAACTCCTTGGTGTTTAATTTAATTAAATTAAACAATTTTTTATTCAATTTCTGATATTGAAGAAATATGTTTAGTTGGAGAAATAACTCCTTTAAGAGCTGCTGCTGTATCTTTCAAACCATTTCCTGTCATTAATAAAACTATTTTTGCTTTCTTTTCTAATAAATCTTTCATCTTTAAAAATCCCGCAAATGCAGTGGCCGCCGCTGGTTCTGCAAAAACTCCAGAGCTAGAAGACAACTCTTTTTGTGCTGCAATTATAGCATCGTCAGATACGGTTACACATTCTCCTTTGTATTTCATTAAATTTTTAAGAGCAAGTATTCCACATCTAGGAATATCAACACTAATAGAATCTGCAATAGTAGAACTTGATTTAAAATCAAAGTGTCCATCCATACTTCTAAATGCTCTAGTGATTGCGTTGCTACCTTCTGCTTGTACACACACAATTGTTGGAATTTTTTTTGTGTACTTTAAATCAAAGAGATCTCTAAAACCTTTATAAACACCTGATAAAATTACTCCATCACCTGTGGGCACAAAAACATAATCAGGAACTTCCTCTAAATCTCGTGCAATTTCTAAGGAGACTGTTTTTTTTCCTTCTATAGTTAGAGGATTGTAACCAGTATTGCGGCTCAGTCCTCCTCGACTTGCAACATATTCCATAGATAAATCATATGCCTTATCATAATTTCCATCAACACTTACTACTTGAGCTCCATATTGAAGTGATTGAACTATTTTTGCGATAGGTGCACTTCGAGGAAGAAAGATAGTAATATTAATTGCTGATGCTGCTCCAATTCCCGCCATGGAGGAGGCGGCATTTCCAGTAGATGCCACAACAATATTAGGAATTTTATATTTAATTGCTTCAGCAGCAACAAGATAAGAAGCGCGATCTTTAAAAGATGCGGTGGGGTTTCTGGTATCATCTTTTATAAAAAGATTTTTAAAGTTTAACTTATTCCGAAGATTAGGAAGAGTGAGAAGTGGAGTATTTCCCACAGGAATTTCTGGAAAAAATTTTTTTTCAATAGGTAGTAAATCAAATATATCGATTTTTTTTAGAGAGGGAGTAGACCTACTACTATTGTTTTTGTTAATATTCACTTCGAGAATTCCTTTTAACGGAATCTCCGATGTCTGATGAACATAGCAATCTGGGCATACCATTAATTGTGGAGTAATTTTAAATTCTTTTGCGCACTCACTACATACATAATTAAATTTATGTTTTAATTTTTTTTTAGTTTGCACGTAATACTCCTCTGTTAATACTTAAAATATGGTGTCAGAATATGATATATTAAATCATATGTGAATTTTAATTTATATAATATTAATACTAATATTGGAGAAAATTTTATGAAAAATTTCAAACAAATTATTTCGGATCTAGAAAAATTTAAGAGTAATCTTTACCAAAAAGATTTTCTTTTAACTTGGGAAAAAACTTTAGATGAACTAAAAACTGTATTAAGTACTGCCGAGGCATTAAGATATTTATACACTAATAATATTAGTACAAGATTATTTGGATCAGGTCTTGCTATTTCAAATTTCAGAGATAATTCCACTCGTACACGTTTTTCATTTGCATCTGCCGCAAATTTACTAGGTCTTACGGTTCAAGATTTAGATGAAGGAAAATCACAAATCGCTCACGGTGAAACCGTTCGTGAAACTGCAAATATGATTTCATTTCTTACAGAAGTTATCGGTATTCGTGATGATATCTTTTTAGGTGCAGGTAATACTTACATGAGAGAAGTAGGTCATGCACTAGAAGATGGTTTTAAACAAGGTGTTTTACATCAACGTCCAAGTATAGTGAATCTTCAATGCGATATTGATCACCCAACTCAATCGATGGCCGATCTTCTTCACTTAGAAAATTATTTTGGAACACTTGAAAAATTAAAAGGTAAAAAAATTGCAATGACTTGGGCCTATTCCCCAAGCTATGGTAAACCTCTTTCTGTTCCTCAAGGGATTATAGGACTAATGACTAGATTTGGAATGGATGTTTCCTTGGCCTATCCCGAAGGATATAATTTAATTCCAGATTGTATTGATGTTGCTAAAAATAATGCTAAAAAATATGGTGGCAATTTTGAAGTTTATCACTCTATGGAAGAGGCATTTGAAAATGCTGATATCGTTTATCCAAAAAGCTGGGCACCATACGCAGTAATGGAAAAAAGAACACAACTACTGCGTGAAAATAATCATCAGGCATTGAAAGATTTAGAGCGCGATTGTTTAAATCAAAATGCTCAATATAAAAATTGGGAATGTGATGAAACAAAGATGAAGCTTACTAAAAAAGGAAGTGCTCTATATATGCATTGCTTGCCTGCTGACATTACCTCAGTGTCTTGTAAAGAGGGCGAAGTATCTGCCAACGTATTTGAAAAATATAGAATTGAAACTTATAAAGAAGCAGGCTTTAAACCATTTATTATTGCTTCTATGATTTTAACGTCAAGATTTAAAGATCCAGCAAAAGTTTTAATAGATCTTATGGAAAGAAAAACAAAACGAGTTCGTGTTTAATTTAAGATAAATAAATATAAATATAAATGAGAATGATATTAAGGGAGAATTTATATGTCTAAAGATTGTAATTGTAAGTGTGCTTGTGGTGGAACTATATTAAGTGCAACTGAAATAAAAGAGAAAGCAGAAAAATATAGAAATGATTCAGTAAAATTCATGCGCGATCTAATTAAAATTCCTGGAATTAGTTGTCAAGAAAAAGGTGTTGCTGAAAGAATTATGCAAGAGATGAAGCAACTTAACTATGACAAAGTTTGGGCCGATGATTATGGAAATGTTATTGGTCAAATAGGTAACGGTCCCATTAGAGTAGTATTTGATTCACATATTGATACAGTTGATATTGGAAGTAGAAGTAGCTGGAGTTTTGATCCCCATGATGGAAAAATTGAAGATGGTTATATTTATGGCCGAGGTGCCTCTGATAATCATAATGGAACAGTTTCTCAAGTTTATGGAGCGGCCCTTTTTAAAGAGATAGGAAAAGGATTAGATAAGGTTACAATTTTTGTTGTGGGCTCTGTTCAAGAAGAAGATTGTGATGGTCTTGGACTTCAATATGCACTTGAACACTCTATTAAAAATGTTCATTATGTTTGTATGGGGGAGGCCACAAATTTAAAAATTTATCGCGGTCACAGAGGAAGAATGGAGATAAATGTGCATGCTAAAGGAGTATCCTGCCACGGTTCTGCTCCAGATAGAGGTCACAATGCGGTTTACAGAATGGCAAAACTAGTAAATGACATTGAAAAATTAAATGATCGTTTACAAAGTGATCCCTTCTTAGGCAAGGGAACCTGTGCTGTAAGCCACATTAGTTGCGAAACACCAAGTCTTTGTGCTGTCCCTGATGCTTGTAAAATTCATATCGATCGCAGACTTACTAAGGGTGAAGATAAAGCATTGGCAGTAAAGCAAATTGAAGAGCTCCCAAGTTTTAATAAAGAATACATGAGAGTAGAAATCTTAAAATACGATGCTCCTTCTTATACCGGTAAAGTTTTAGAGACTGAAAAATATTTTCCAACTTGGGTACTAGAAGAAAATCACGATTTAGTTCAGGCGGCCAGAGTAGCAGCAAAAGAAGCATTAGGAAAAGAGCCTGAAATTAGTCGTTGGGTTTTTAGTACTAATGGAGTTTTTAGTATGGGTCGCTTAGGAATACCAACCATTGGTTTTGGTCCAGCTACTGAAGAAGATGCACATTCAACAAAAGATAGAATTAAAATTGATGATATGATTACAGCAACTGTATTTTACACAAGATTTCCTTATGAACTATTAAAGATAAAATAAAATAAAATAGAATAGAATAAAATCAAATCCAACCAAATTTAAATTAAGGTAATTTTCTATGAAATTCACACTGAATGGTAATCAAGTAGACTACAATGATGATTTAAATATTAGCTTGTTAAAATATTTACGTAACATTGCGGGTATCACTACTCCTAAAGAAGGGTGTTCAGGCCAAGCATATTGTGGCAGTTGTACAGTGTTAGTTGATGACAAACCAACCTTATCTTGTGTTACTCAAATGAAAAAGATAGAGGGCAAAGTTATTGTTACAACTGATGGATTAGATCAAAAGCTACAAGAAATATTTTCCATCGCTTTTGTAGAAAAAGGTGGCATTCAGTGTGGATTTTGTACTCCAGGAATTGTAATGAGTGCAGCTGCACTTTTAAAGAAAAATCCTCATCCAACGAGAGAAGACGCAATCAATGCTATTAATCGGAATCTGTGTCGTTGTACAGGCTATCACAAAATCATAGATTCAATTATCTATGCTTCAGAGATCATTCAAGGTAAAGCACAACTCCCAAGTAAAAAATCTTTATTTCAGAAATCAAAATTAGGTGAATCACAACCAAAATATGATTCATACAAAACAGTACTTGGAATGAGGCCGTTTGTTTGCGATATGTTTGTACCTAATATGCATTTTGCTGCTTTAAAATTAAGTGACCATCCACGAGCTAAAGTTTTAAAAATTGATTATGATGAGGCCTTGCAGGTGGTCGGTGTAAAAAAGATAATTACTGCTAAAGATATTCCGGGAAAGCAATACATTGGCTTAATTGTAAGAGACTGGCCAGTACTAATTAGTGAAGGCCAAGAGACTCACTATCTGGGAGATGCTTTAGCAATTGTAGTGGCAACCTCAGAAGAGATTGCTAGGTCAGCACTTGTAAAAATTAAAGTACAATATGAGGTTTTAGACCCAGTGGTTGATGTTGATTTAGCTCAAAAAGCTGACTCACCAATAGTTCATCCTAAAATTCCTCACGCCTCTTACTCTGCAAAGTCTGTTGGAAATATTTTGTCAGTTTGTCATGTAGAGCGAGGAAACATTAATGAAGGCAAAAAGAATTCTGCCTTCATTGCTGAAGGAACATATCACACTCAAAGAATTGAACATGCATTTTTAGAACCTGAATGTGCCTTGGCCATTCCTAATCCTCCGTCAGACTATGACCACAACCTCGCCCTGGCAACCAACAAGAATCAATACGAATTACTTTTATACTCTCAAGGGCAAGGAGCTTATGAGGATCGCAAGCAAGTGGCGGAGATATTAAATCTGCCATTAGAAAAAGTTAGAGTAATTCAAGTTGCAAATGGCGGTGGCTTTGGTGGTAAAGAAGATTTAACAGTTCAAGGTCATGCCTCGCTGGCAGCTCACCTCTTGAAAGTTCCAGTAAAAGTTACTCTTACTCGAGAGGAATCGATGTTAGTTCATCCTAAGCGCCATCCCATGCGATTAAAATTTAAAGTTGGTTGTGATAAAAAGGGAATGCTTACATTTTTAGAAGCAGATATTGTTGGTGATTCAGGAGCGTATGCCTCCGTAGGAATGAAAGTTTTAGAGCGGGCGGCAGGGCATGCTGCTGGCCCATATGTAATTCCTAATGTGGATGTTGTGGCCAAGGCCATTTATACTAACAACGTTCCTTGTGGGGCGATGAGAGGTTTTGGGGCCAATCAAGCAGCATTTGCAATTGAGAGTTCTATCGATGAACTTTGTGAGGAAGGTGGTTTTGATCGCTGGCAATTTAGATATAATAATTCTCTTACAGATGGAGATACCTTTGTTACTGGTCAAGTTTTAGAAGGTGGAGTGGGTGTTCGTCAATCACTGTTGGCACTAAAAGATTTATTTTATAAATCAAAATATGCAGGACTGGCCTGTGGAATAAAAAATTGCGGAGTAGGAAATGGTATGGCCGACATTGGTCGAATTAAAATTGAAATAAAATCAGCTGATCATATTATTATAAAACATGGTTGGTCAGAGATGGGTCAAGGAGTACACACTATGGCCATTCAATTTTTTTCAGAAGAAACTAATATTGATCCAGCAAAAGTTAGCATCGAAGTGCGAGTTGATACTGATGATGACATAGTTACTGGAATGACCACATCATCTAGAGCGACTTCGCTCATAGGTCATGCAATAATCGAGGCCTCAAAAAAATTAAAAGAGGATTTGAAGAGCAAATCACTTTCAGAATTAGTGGGACAAACATACTTTGCAGAGTGGATTTGTAATTGGACTACAAAGCCAGGATATGAAAAACCTGGGGAAAAAATTGTTACTCACTACTCTTACAGTTATTCTGCACAACTAGTTACTCTAAAAGACGATGGAGAAATTGATACAATTTACGTGGCCCAAGATGCAGGAAAAATTGTTAACAAAACATTATTCGAAGGTCAAATTGAAGGTGCAGTTCATATGGGTCTGGGTTATGCTTTAACTGAAGATTTTCCATATAAAGATGGAAGGCCAGTAGTTACTAAATTTAATAAGTGTGGAATTATACCTGCTAAAAAAACTCCTGATGTAAAAGTAATTGGAATTGAGGTTAGTGATCCGCATGGACCTCATGGAGCTAAAGGTGTTGGTGAAATTGGCCTTGTACCAACTGCCGCTGCTGTTGCTAATGCTTTTTATCAATTTGATAAAATAAAACGTTATTCACTCCCTCTTAAAAAAAATGACAAAACTGAAAATAACTAAACATAAATAAACATAACTAAAGATAACTAAAGAAGGAAAAAATTAAAATGAGTCCAATTGCAAGTAATACTGTTAATATGCCTTCTGATAATAAAATTTTAAATAAATGTACAAATAATTTAATTATAAAAAATGCAACAGTAGTAACCTTAGGAATTGATAATAAAATTTTATTTAACCACACTATAGTTGTTGAACATGGAGTGATCACTCAAATTGTTCCTAATGAGCAATTGAATTTAAGCGGAGATGATAGTGATAATGCAGATGATGATTTTTTAAATAGTGACGATGAAAATGGAGATGGGCCCGGAGCTGGAGAAAAAGGGATAAAAATAATCGATGCTGAAGGTAAAATAGTAATGCCTGGTTTTATCAATACACATATGCATTTTTACTCTACATTTGCATGTGGTCTTATTAAGGCCAATCCTTCATTAAATTTTCAACAAATACTAAAAAATCTGTGGTGGCGTTTAGATAAAAATCTTTTACTAGAAGATTCTTATTATAGTGCTCTATCAGTAATAATTACGGCCATAAAAAAAGGTACAACGACTTTTTTTGATCATCATGCGAGTCCATCTTTTTCAGGACTTCGCGGATCTCTTAATGAAATTGCAAATGCAGTTTTATATTCTGGAGTACGTGCAAATCTCTGTTATGAATTATCTGACCGTGATGGTGAAGAGCTTTCAAATGAAGGAATAGAAGAAAATATAAATTTTATAAAGAAAATTACAGATAAAATTAAAAATGAACCAAACTCTAAAGAGGCCCATTATTTACGGGCGATGTTTGGTTTGCATGCCTCTTTTACTTTAACAGATGAAACTTTAGAAAAAGCAGTAAGTAGATTAAGATCTTTGTTTAAGGATTCGTCCAATTCGTCCAATTTATCCAATTCAACAAACCCATATTTAAATGAAATTGGTTTTCACATTCATACTGCAGAAGATATCTCCGATCAAAATGTAACTGAACATTTGTATGGCAAAAGAGTAGTAAAACGTTTACATGATTTACAAATTCTAGGTGCAAATTCCATCTGTGCTCATGCAATTCACTTATCAGATGAAGAGCTAGATTTAATCAAAAAAACAAACACCATGGTAGTTCATAATCCCCAATCCAATATGAACAATGCTGTGGGAGTAGCAGATATTTTTAAGATGAAAGAAAAAGGTATACTAGTTGGTCTTGGAACTGATGCTATGACTGTTAATATGCTTGAAGAGCTACGCTCTGGTATTTGGGTTCACCGAATAACACAAAAAAATCCCAATGTGGGTTTTGTTGAATTAACTGAAGCACTAATAAAAAATAATCCGCAAATCGCCAATCGTTTTTGGAAAGATTATAAATTAGGAGAACTTTCTCCTGGAGCGCAGGCAGATATTATTATCTTTGATTATTATCCTTCAACCGAGCTTACTAGTAATAATTTTTATGGTCATTTAGTTTTTGGCCTTTCCCAAGGGGCGGTAGATACAACAATTGTTGCAGGCAAAGTATTAATGGAAAATAAAAAGATCTTACATATCGATGAATTATATCTGTCTAAGGAAGCTCAAAGATGTTCACGGGCCCTATGGGAAAGATTTTAATATCTTAATTTCAATATCTTAATATAGATAGTTACTTTTTTAAAAGTGAGGTTTTTTAGAAAATTTTGAAAATCTATTGCTTTTCTTATTTTGGTTGTTTTTGTTATTATTTTTACTTTTATTATTTCTATTAAAATGATCTCTATTGCCGCTACTACTACCCCGGTTACTGCTACTAGCACCGCCGCCCCCGTTACCTACTCCTCGTCTGAAATCGCGATAAGATTTTCTTTTACTAAAGCATTGTTCGCAAATGCCAAAGGAGTGATTAGGTGGAAGTTGCCTACCACAACTAGAACAATTTTGAATGATATGTTCAGACAAAAGGGTATTTAATTTTTCAATTGCCAACCCTTTGTTGTGTTGGAGTTCGCTGGTTTTAAAATCAAAATGTTTGTTACTGAAATGACGGGCCAGCCATTGATAGAGTTCCACACATTTTATAGCAGTTTCAAGATAATCGATGTTACTGGAATTTGGATCAATTTCCTCGTATTTTATGGCCGAAGCTCTAATGTAATTATTAAGTATATATATATAATATTGAAGGTGCTCAGGAACACCCATATTTACTGGAGCACAAGCAAAACCAAAAATTTCAGCAGAGGTAAGAGTTTTATATTTGTCATTTGCACTTTCAATTATCTCAGTAAGTTCTATCATTTCATTAAGGTCGACACAATAAAATGGATACTCAAAAACCATAGTGTTAAAGAGATGTAAAAACTCTAAAAATGAAAGTAGTTGTAGGGAATTTTGAGTTAAGGCCTGATTAACAGTTGAGTATATATCAAGGTCAGGACCTACCATGGCAGAGGTTTTTTGCTCAAGTTCTGAGTTCATTGCTTGAGTTATCTCTGAGATACCATCTTCCACTCGGCCAAGACAAGTAATATATCCAATGGGAAATCTTTTATAGCGCCCAGAGCGTCCAGCTATTTGTTTGATTTCAGAATTAGATATTCTATATTCTTTATCATCAATATATTTAGTGAGAGTAGAAAAAACAATTCTTCTAATTGGTAGATTCATCCCCATTGCGATGGCATCTGTACTAACTATTATATCGGTTTCGCCATCATCAAATTTTCTGGCCTGTTCTCTTCTAACTTCCGGTCCTAGCATTCCATAAATAATAGAAACTTTAAATCCCAACTTTTCTAAATCGGCTTTATATTTTAAGGCATTTTTTCTAGAAAAAACAATTAAAGCATCACCACGTTCAAGTTCACCTAAGCTAACGGGATGATTTAATATTTCAAGTTTTGTTAAACGTTCATATTTCTTAATTTCTAAAGTATCTCCTGTCATGCTAATAATTTTTTGAACTAAATCAATAACACTATCGTCTCCGCAAATATGAACTACTTCAGCGTTAAGATTTATGAGCGCTCTAGTCCAGGCCCAACCACGTTGTGAATCGCTTAACATTTGAATTTCATCTATGATTGCGCATTCAAAGGGTTGATGAAGTTTTGCCATCTCAATTGTAGATGAGAAGTGAGTTGCTCCTTCTATTTCAATAACCTCTTCACCAGTAAGAAGTGTTGTCTTCACTCCTTTATCCGACATTGTATCAAATAGCTCTGCCGCTAATAATCTTAGAGGGGCCAAATAACATCCATCCTTGGCCTGGCATAACGATTCTATTGCAGTATAGGTTTTCCCTGAATTAGTGGGACCAAGATGATAAATAATTTTTCGTTTAATCTTACGGGCATCAGAGTGTAACCAAAATTGACCAAGATATTCTTGGAGAATAGTGGATGAAATATCTTTACGTTTTAATAAAAGAACTGATTGCACTAGACGAGAAAATTCACGTAAGAGATAATTTTTATCTTTAAAAATGTTGGTTGAAAGTTGCCTAAAAAAACGATCATATTCACTATCTACTAACAGATCGGTAGGATAATTATTTTTATTTAAGTATTCATAAAAAATTGGCCTAATTTTTTGGCAGTAAAGCTTACCTATTTCGCTATTATTTTCGAAGCGAGCTTTAAGTTGATTTTTAATTTGATTTTCTAATTTTGTTACGGAAACTTTCTTTAACTTACCTCGTACATTATAAATTTTCTTTTCAACATTTTTTTGTAATTGATGAAAGAGATCACTGATACGAATCATAATATTTGATAATTCACTAGAGGTATCAGCAGATGCAGATGCAGATGCAGATGCAGATGCAGAGGTATCATTTGTTAAGAGATTTTTGATTTCATTTTGTATTTGTTCCAAATATTCCATGCAATCACTGTAAACAAATTCTCTAATTTTATTACGATAATCAGCGATACAGTGGATACAAGAGCATTTCAATTCGCTATAAAATAAATTTTGATTTAATTTATTGTTAATGAAATCTTGGGCCTCATGATGATTTTGCTCTTTTTCTTTTGCCCAATCTTCAAAATTTGTAAGATATGATACTAACAATTCCTTATTTACTGTTCCTTCAATAACAAAGGCAAATAACTCTTTTTCAGGAAATAAATAATCTTCAATAAAAGAGATATCAATAATATTTTGCCTTTCAAAATATTCTCTGTAAGGGAAGTACTCTTCTTCAAAAAATTTGAGTAAAGTAGGATGTTTATTAGTTAGAGTATCTATAATAATTTTAAGATTGGAAATAAATGATAAAACTATTAGAGCATCTTCTAATTTCCTAATTTGAGTATCTTCACTATTTAAGGAATAACTTTTAACTAAAGCATCTCTGATAGTAGAAAAATCTTTAGCTAATACCTCATAAAGTGATTCATTTCTATTGGAAGCAATTATTGACAACTTATTTTCCCCCTATTTAATAATCTATAAGACTGAAGAACTGATTATTTAAAATAAACCACCTCTTCGCAGAAGAGCTTCTACTGATGGTTCTTTTCCTCTGAACCGAACATATAGTTCCATTGGATGTTCTGTTCCTCCCTTCTCTAAAATATTTTCTCGGAATTTCTTGGCCGCTTCTTTATTAAAAATCCCTTTTTCTTTGAAATATTCAAAAGCATCGGCATCTAAAACCTCGGCCCATTTGTAGCTATAGTAACCAGAGGAGTATCCGCCAGCAAAAATGTGAGAAAAGGCAGTACTTATACAAGATCCTTCGACGGAAGGTAATACTTGAGTTTCTTTAACTGCTTTTAATTCGTAGTTAATTATATCGCAAATATTTCGAGGATCAACACTGTGCCAGCTCATATCTAAAAAGCCAAAAGAGAGTTGTCTTAAAGTTATATACCCCTCGTGAAATTTAGAGCTTTCTTTTATTTTATTAACTACATCGATAGGAATTTGCTCGCCTGTTTCAAAGTGTCTTGCAAATGAATCAAGATTTTCTCTCTCATAAACCCAATTTTCCATTATTTGAGAAGGCAATTCTACAAAATCCCAATATACATTTGTGCCAGATAATTGACTGTAGGTGCATTCAGAGAGTAATCCATGAAGTGCATGACCAAATTCATGATAAAAAGTTAAAACTTCATTTAGTGATAGAAGTGATGGGGTAGTGGCAGTAGGTTTAGTAAAGTTGCAGACGATGCTTACATGTGGTCTGTGATCATGGCGATTTAATAAATCAGTATTATCAATAAATTGATCTTTTAAAGAGGTCATCCAAGCGCCATTACGTTTTCCATCTCGAGGGAAAAAATCAGCATAGAATAAACCAATATGTTGATTTTTCTTTTCATCAAATACTTCATATACCTTAACATCTTGATGATATAGAGGAACATTTTTTAATTCAATAAATTTTAAGTTGTATAATTTGTTAGCAAGATTAAAGAAACCTTCGATCACATTATCAAGACGAAAGTATGGTCTAAGTATTTCATCATCGATATCAAATTTGGCCTTTTTTAATTTTTCAGCATAAAAAGAATAATCCCAAGGTTCCAGCCGTTCATCTTGACCTACTAAATTTTCTTTTTCTTTAAAAGCATTAAGTTCTTCAATCTCTTTATTAGCAATAGGTTTTGCCTTCGCTAGAAGATTATTGAGAAATTCAAATACGTTATCTTTATTTTGGGCCATACGTTTACTTAGAACAAAATCTGCATGGGTTTCATAACCTAAGATATTGGCCCTTTCATGACGAAGTTTTACTACTTCTAAAATGATACCTTTATTATCATATTTCCCATTTACAAAACCACGTGAGGCCAAAGCTCGATACATTTTCTCTCTTAAGAGTCTATTGTTGGCATATTTCATAAAGGAGGTGTAGCAAGGAGCATCTAAGGTGAAAACATATTTTCCTTCATGTCCTTTAGTTTTAGCGGCCTCCAGAGCAGTATCAATTGATCTTTGAGGAAGTCCTGCTAACTCATCTTTATTTTCCACGATTAAAAGAAATTCATTGGTGGTCTTTAAAACATTTTCACTGAAGTTTAATGAAAGTTTTGAAAGTTTTTGATCTATCTCTCTTACTTTTTTCTTTTTTTCTGCACTTAAAAGAGCACCATTTCTAGTGAAGTCATCATATATTTCTGTGAGTAATCTTAATTCTTCTGTTGATAGTTTATTTTGTGTGTCTTTATCAACTCCTGAAGCATCGTAAGAATCTTTTACAAGGAGTACTTTTTTAAAGAGGTCCTCATCAAGAGAAATATCATTTTGATATTCGGCCAGCATTGGTGAAAATTTTTGAGCAATATCTCGAAGCTCATCATTAGATTCTGCAGAATGTAGTGCAAAGAAGATATTTGATATTTGAGAGATTTTTCTTGAAGATATGTCTAGAGCTTCAATAGTATTTTTAAAATTGGCCTTTTCAGAAGAGGATTTAATCTTATTGATCTCATTTTTTGCATTTGAAATTAATTCCTCTAATGCTGGTAAAAAATGAGAGACCTTAATTTTATCGAAAGGGATGCTTTCAAATGGAGTGTGAAATTTGTTTTCTAATAAAACGTTTTTGGCCGTGTTTGTTGTTATTGTGTTTGTACTTGTCATAGTTAAAGCTCCTTAATACTTTATTATGAAAAACGCTTCGTATTTTCATTTTTGGCGATGTCAGAACTTCGCTCTGACATGATATTTATTGCAATAATACTTTTTGTTGTAATCGAAATAGTCTATCCATCGCTTCAATGGGCGTTATATTCATAATATTTATGGCGGTTAAATCATCTCTTAATTCCATTAAATCCCTATAGATTTTAGATTCATTTGTATCTCTTAGTAAATCTTTATTATCTTTATTATCTACACCCTTGCTATTGCTATTGCCACTAATGTTGTTGTTAATAGTGTCATTGTCATTGTCATTATTGTTGTTGTTATACTCTAAATGTTTCAAAATCTCCTCTGCCTTAAAAAGAAGGGAACGAGGAAGCCCTGCCAATTTTGCTACATAAATACCATAGCTTTGTTCGGCCCCTTTTTCTAAGAGTCGATATAAAAATTTAACATTTCCTGCTTGTACCGATGTTTCCACGGACAGATTCTTCGCATTTTTTAAATCACTTACTACTGCCACCAATTCATGATAATGAGTGGAAAATAAAGTGAGAGCTTTAAGTTTTAAAACCAGATGTTCCACTAATGCCCAAGCAATACTTAATCCATCATATGTTGAAGTCCCTCTGCCAACTTCGTCAATTACGATCAATGATTTATTACTAGCATGTCGTAGTATCTCTGCTGTTTCAGACATTTCGACCATAAAAGTAGATTGGCCTTTCATAATTTCATCTGAGGCACCTACTCGACTGAAAAGATAATCACAAATAGATACTTCAGCAAAAGCTGCGGGGACAAAACTTCCTATTTGAGTCAAAAATTGAATGATGGCCATTTCCCTCATAACGGTTGTTTTGCCGGCCATGTTTGGTCCTGTGATCAAACCAAAATAACAACTATCATTTAAGAAAAGATCATGAGGAACAAAACGATCTTTAATAATGGATTTAATTAATGGATGCCACCCTCCTTTAACATTTAAAATTTTTTTGTCTTTTATTATTTTGGGCCGTTTAAAATCCTCTTGTAAGGCCACCCAAGCAAAACTTTGTAAGACATCAAGGAGTGATAAAAAGCGAGTTAGCTCCCTTATGAGAGCAGCATTAGAGGAAACCTCTTTTACTATGCTATTAAAAACATCTCTTTCAATTTTTTCTAGTTTTTCTTTAGCCGAAAAAATTTCTTTTTCAAATTCTAGTAATTCTTTGGTAACAAATCTTTCAGCGTTTACTAAAGTTTGTCGACGCTCAAAATCAGCGGGAATTTTGGATAGGTGTGATTTAGAAACCTCAATGAAGTAACCAAAAACATTATTATACTTAACTTTTAAGTTAGAAATTTGAGATTTTTTTCTATATTCAACTTCCATTTTGAGCAAGCTTTCTTCAGTGTTATGACTTAATTCGAACAATTTATCTCTATCAGCATTTGCATTATGTTTGATAAGATTTCCCTTTTCTAAAGTTGCTCCCAATTCATCATTAATTGTGTTTAAAATTAAATTTGCAACACTTTCCAGCCGAGAAAAATCCTCATCAGTAAGTAGAGATAAAATTTTAATAGTATCTAGATTTAAACTTAGTTGTTCGCCAGAGCAAAAATTAAAGTTGATATCATCGCTACTGCTACTACTATTTATCATTTTATTTAATAATTTTTTTGTACCATCATTTGTTAACAATTTCTTATAACTAAAAATTGCATGAGCAAGATTTAGTAAGTCTTGAGAGGTAACTTTTTTTGATGATATCTTTGCTAAAATTCTTTCTAAATCGCGAATGGAGTTTAGTTCTTCGCGAATTATTTTTAATGAAGTTTCATTTTGAATTAATAAAGCAACTAATCTTTGACGTTCCAATATCTCTAGGTTAGTTGCAGAGGGAGTTAAAAAGAAATTTTTTATCTCTCTGGCACCAAAAGCAGTCAGGGTTCTATCCATAAATCCTAATAGAGATTCTTTATAATTTTCTTTTGATTTAGGATAAATTTCTAACCCAGAGAGAGTTGAGCGAGATACTTTCATTTTGCCTTCTTCAGATTCCATTCTGAAAGGCCTGATGTGAATATACTCTTCAATATTTTGATTAGTTGAAATATAAAATGCTAGAGCAGAAATTGCAGATAGCACATGTGGGTCTAAAGCAATGATTCTATCTCTTGAATAGCCCGGAATTAATTTTTCTACGTAAACTTTACTGTTTTGAATGGAAAAATAAGCTTTATCTAAATAGCTTTTTAAAGAGGTCGTTTCTTTTAAAAAATTATTTATTAATTTAAAATTATCCCATTGTTTAGGAAATATTATTATTTCTCTAGGAGAAAATAGATTTAATTTATCGACGACTTGTTCTTCACTTAGTAGTTTGTAACCAATAAAATCGCCATTAGTAAAATCAAGTAATACTAAATAAAATATCATTAAATCATTTACCATTCCATCAACTAAACTCAAGTTGTGAGAGTAGATAGACGCCATATAACGATGCTCTTTAACATCACCTTTTTCCAAGTCAAAGGGCATACCTGGGCTTACAATTTGAGTAACTTCTCTCTTAACAATACCTTTTGCAAATTTTGGATCTTCTGTTTGTTCACAAATTGCAACTTTTTTTCCCACTGCTATAATTTTTTCTACATAATTATTTGCTGCATGAAATGGGATACCGGCCATGGGTACATCTTGAGCACCTATTTTACCCCTATGGGTTAGAGTGATATTTAAAATTTTACTTGCTTCCTTGGCATCATCAAAAAATAACTCATAAAAATCACCCATGCGAAAGAAGAGAAATGTTTCTGGATATTTTTGCTTAATCTCTATGTATTGAGAGATCATGGGAGTCAACTTAACTTTTGAGTCAATTATTTCTTGCAACATAGTTTTGGCCGGTAGCATAGCAAATCCAAACAAAAAAATAATTCCTTAATATTAATATAATACTGTTACATTCTTATCGTGAACAAGCTAACATAATGATGGAGATCCGAAAAGAGGACTTATGTCTTCCTGACATAAATCAATATGTAAAAGAATATAAAAGTTATATTGGATTTAAGATTTTTAGATTATAGGATTTTATATTATGAGGATTAATTAGGGTCAGAGGGAATGTTTATTTTTTTTTCGCGCTCAATATTTGTTCTATTTGCTTTCTATGTTATTTTGATCCTTGTGATTTGTTTTTCGCTAAAAAATAATCTTGGAATAAATCATTCTGTAATAATCGATGAATACAAAGATGATTCTTCAGTAATAAGTGAATTTAACCAAGTAGATTATTACTCTAAAAAAAATGACAAACCCTATATCTATTTAAATGCTCGAACTCTTTTAATGAATCACACAGACAATTTGTTAAATATACAATTACCTTCTGGAAATACATTCAGCAACGATAATACCCCTGTTAGTTATCAGGCAAATTCAGGAATGTTAAATCTTTCAAGTAAAGATTTAACTTTGATTGGAGATGTAATAGTTTGGGATAATCTATCAGAATTAAAATCCGACAAGCTTATATATATTCAGAATAAAGACTTAGCAATATTTGAAGGTAATATCAGATCTCACTCTGTTTCCGAAAAATCTGGTGATCAGATTTTTATAAATGCACTTAAGGCATTTGCGTGGCCATCAAAAAAAGAGGGAGAATATGTAGGTCATGTTACAGGAGAAATTATTAGGGCCAAACGTTATGAGCCAGGAATTAATTTTAGAACGGATCAATTAAAGGCATATTTAAATAAATCTTATATAGAATTGAATAATAATGTTTATATTAAAAGAGATAATATGGAAGCTTTTGCAATGAAGGGTGAAATATTTCTTGAAAACTATAACAAAAAACTCAAGTATTATGTTCTTTTTGACGACGTTAAAGTTGTGCAACATTTGTTAAGTAAAGAACTTTTAGATCCTCAAAAACCCGATGGTCCTAAAAAACCAAATGATAGGATCGCTTATTCGGAAAAATTAGAAGGATTTGCTAAAGAAGCAAAGATTGTTTTAACTGGATATCCCAAGGTTATTCATGAACAAGATGTTGTTAAAGGAAATAAAATAACTTTTTTTGAAAATACAGAGATGATTGAGGTTGACGACTCTACTTCTAGCTTCATCATAAGTAAGTAAGGTGGTATTAAGTAACTTATGTCAATTGTAAATGTAGGCGACAACTATAACGAAATACGATCATTTACTGCCAAAGGATTAAGAAAATCCTTTGGTAAGAGAATGGTTGTTAATGATGTAAATTTAGATGTTCATCAAGGTGAAGTTGTAGGTTTGTTAGGTCCCAATGGGGCCGGGAAAACCACTTCTTTCTACATGATGGTAGGTTTGATTAGAGCAGACGCCGGCAACATTGAACTATTTAGTGAAGATATTACTTTAAAACCCATACATGAACGAGCTTTAAAAGGAATCGGTTACCTTCCTCAAGAACCATCAATCTTTAGAGATCTAACTGTCGAATCTAATATTTTAGCAGCACTTGAGTGTTGTTCGCTTTCTAGAGCAAAAAGAAATATTATTCTTAATAATTTAATGAATGATTTTGGAATAACCCATATAAAAAAATCTAGAGGTAGTGAACTTTCAGGTGGTGAAAGGAGAAGAGTGGAAATTGCAAGAACTTTATCTCTTTCTCCGAAATTTATTCTACTTGATGAACCTTTTGCAGGAATAGATCCATTAGCAGTAACAGATATTCAAAATATTATCAAAGGCCTAAAAAGCAAAAATATTGGAGTGTTAATCACTGATCACAATGTGAGAGAGACATTGGGAATAGTTGATCGTGCTTACATTATGAATGAAGGAAAACTACTAGTAAGTGGTACTCCTCAAGAAATTATTGATAGTGAAAGTGCAAGAAAATTTTATTTAGGAGAGGAATTTAAAATATAGAAATATAAAAATATAAAAATATAAAAATAAAAAATAAAAAATAGAGAATTATATCTATGGCCATAAAAATTACACAAGATTTAAAGCAGACGCAGAATCTTTTAATTACGCCTCAACTTAGACAGGCCATAGAAATGCTTACTGTTCCTCATCTTGAAATGACTCAAATAATTAGCAAAGAACTTACAGAAAATCCACTTTTAGAAGAGACTGAAGGAGAGTCAGGAGAAGGAACACTTCAAGATCGTTCATTAAAAGAGGTTGATCAAAAAATAAAAAATCTTGAGATGCAAAATCAAGAAGTTTCATCTGACGATTTTGGTAGTCAAGGGGTCATAGGAGAAAATAAAGAAGAACAATCTGATTGGAATAATTATATTGAAGAAAATCATAATGAACAGCAATATATAAAAGCTCCTACCACCACCACTGCCAGTAACAACAATACTGATCCCGATGATATGCCTAACTATGAGAACATTGTTTCTCGAGGATCTTCACTTCCTGAACATCTTTTGTGGCAACTACAAATGAGTGAATTATCAGAAGAAGAATTTAAAATTGGAGAGATAATTATTCATAATTTAAACGATGGTGGTTTCCTAGATACAACTGTTGATGAAATTATTGAAAAAGGTAATTTTGCTAAAAAAAGTGTATTAAAG
>JADGAM010000042.1 GCA_015232015.1 Oligoflexia bacterium
GCTGAACCACAAAAGGCTGCAGAGTCAAAGGGAGCATTAGGAATCGGTTACCACACTGATATGTCTAAGCTTGCTCCAAAAGCGTTTTTAACTGCACCTGTATGGAAGTGGGGCAAGAAGTATACGGAAGTTGCAAAAAATATAATTGATGGCAGATTTGTGAGTGAATCTTATTGGGGTGCTTGGAGTGATGGAGCTGTTGATATTTCTCCTATAACAAAACTTGTTCCAGCTGATATACAAAAATATATTAAGGGTGAAGTTGGTCAATTTAAGAGTGGTAAAAAAAGTGTTTATGATGTGTTTAAGGGAGAATTAAAAGATAATAGTGGGAAGGTGAGAGTGGCCGCTGGTAAAACTATGACTAAAGATGAGTTGTGGAATATGAATTGGTTGGTAGAAGGAGTTGAGGGTACCGTTCCTAAGTAAAGAATCGAGAGTAAAGAGTAATAGAGTAAAGAGTAAAAAATATGAAATTAGTTTCAATGAAAAATATTTCCAAATCGTTTTTCGGAAATTATGCAAACAAAGATGTTGATTTTGATCTTTTTTCAGGAGAGATTCATGCACTTCTAGGAGAAAATGGTGCTGGTAAATCAACACTAATGAATATTTTAGCAGGTCTATATCGTGCAGATGTTGGAGTTGGAGAAATCTTAATAAACGGAAGGCCTGTTATACTTAACTCTCCTACTGATGCTCTTGCTGCAGGAGTGGGAATGGTTCACCAACACTTTTCGTTGGTTAAAAATTTTACTGTGGCCCAAAATATTTTACTTGGAACTAGTAGCTTAGAAAATGTTTTTTTTAAGAGAAATTCAGAACAAATTGTAGAAGAATTTTCTAATAAATGTAAAATTTCAGTTAATCCAGGAAGATTTGTATGGCAACTTTCAGTGGGAGAACAAGAAAAAGTTGAGATATTAAAATTGTTATATCGGAATACCAAGATTTTAATTTTAGATGAACCGACTGCGGTTTTGACTCCTCAAGAGATTGAAGAGTTATTTATTACTCTTAAAAATTTAGTAAAAAAAGATGGGGTTGGCGTTGTTTTAATTACTCATAAGATGAAAGAGGTGATGCAAATTGCTGATAGAATAAGTGTTATGAGAAATGGTAAAATGATTAAAACTCTTAAACGCCTAGAGGTAGCTGATGAAACAACGTTGGCACAACTTATGATGGGGCAGGAGAGAGCAAGTTCAACAAGCCCAGCAAGGCCAGTAATACCTTCTTCATTTGTATCTGAAACAGCAGCAATAATTTTAGAGATAAAAAATATCACAGTTAAAAATGATAGAAATATAGTTGCGGTTAAAGATTTAAATTTAACCTTGCAGAGAGGAGAAATTTTAGGAATTGCAGGTATAGCAGGTAATGGTCAAGTAGAATTACTTGAGGCCATAGCTGGCATTAGAAAAGTAGAAACATTTGAAAAAATTGTTTTAGACCAAAAAGAGATCTCATTTTTGTCCATCAAAGAAAGAATTAAGTTAGGACTTAGATACATTCCCGCAGATAGACATCGTGATTCGATTGTTGGATCATTAACAGTTCATGATAGTGTAATATTAAAAGATTATCATACACAATCAATATCTAAAGGACCTTTTCTGCTTCATGATCAAATTAAAAAAATTACCAAACAAATTTTTGATGAATTTAAAGTAGTAGGCCCAGGTGAAAATGTTTCATTGGGATTATATTCAGGAGGAAATCAGCAAAAGGTAGTGATGGGTAGAGAATTACGAGTGAATCCTCAAGTGATTTTAGCACATTCTCCTACAAGGGGTCTTGATTTAATGACCACATCTTTTATTCATCAACTGTTTAATGAAAAACGTTCTCAAGGAGTAGGTGTTATTGTTGTATCAGAAGATATTGATGAATTGATAGATATTTCAGATAGAATTGTTGTAATTTCTCAAGGGAAAATTACTGGCATATTAAATAAAGATGAATATGATAGAGTGAAAATTGGACTACTGATGACTTCCTGTCATCTAGAACCTCCTGTCATTTAAGTAAGGTGTAAATAAAAATGAATTATCGGATATTAAATATTGATATTAATTTTGAGAAGAGAAATGAACAGAAAGCAATTACTTCAATATTAGTTACTTTGTTTGCAATTTTTTGCTCTCTTATTTTTGCCGCCATAATAATATATTTCAGTGGGGCCGCCCCTCTTAATACCATGCTTGCAATGTTTGAGGGAGCATTTGGAAATTTTTCTCAGTGGAAAGATTTAGATTTTTATAATTTATCGGAGGTTATAGTTAAAACTGTTCCACTTACTATTTGTGCTTTAGGAATAAGTGTTGCTTACAAAATGCGTTTTTGGAATATAGGTGCCGAAGGACAATTTGTAGCAGGAGCACTTGCATCCTCTCTTATTGCTTTACAATTTGATAGCACACTTGGAAAAATCCCACTACTGACTTTGATGTTTGTTGCCTCATTTGCTTTTGGAGCAATTGTAGGTTTCATTCCTGCAATCCTTAAAATATTTAGAGGTGTTAATGAAGTAGTTGTCTCATTAATGCTAAATTATATTGTGATATTATTTACTGAGTATTTAGCATTTGGGCCGCTTAGAGATCCAAAAGGATTCGGGTTTCCTGGAACAAGAGAGTTTGCAGAAAATTCTTTTTTGCCAACATTTGGAACGACCAGAATGGATTATGGAATTTTCATAATGATATTACTTGCAATTATTTTATGGATTGTTTTTAAATACAGTAAGTGGGGTTATGAATTAAAAATCTTAGGAGAAAATCCGCGTGCAGGATTTTGTTCAGGAATGAATGTTTCAAAAAATATTTTATGGGCCATGATAATTTCAGGAGGAATAAGTGCACTTGCAGGTTTTACTGAAATTGCAGGGTCGTCTCACAGATTACAAAAAGGGTTGGCAGTAGGAAATGGATATTCAGCAATTATAGTGGCGTGGATTTCAAGATTAAATCCCTTTAAAATATTACTTTGGTCTTTTTTATTTTCAGTGATAATTGTAGGCGGAGATCAACTGCAAATAACTTCAAAATTACCAAAAGCAATTGCACTAGTAATTCAAGGGGCAATTTTATTGTTTATATTGGCGGGAGATTTTTTTGTAACTTATAAAGTTCGATTAAACTTTTTAAAGCTTGGATCTAATTTAGGCGCAAATTTAAAGTCAAATCTAGGATCAAAGTTAGGAGGTGTTGAATGAATTTAGAATTTATTTTAACAACATCTCAAATAATAATTTTAGCTTCAGTCTCACTTTTATTGGCCACATTGGGAGCAATAATATCAGAAAAAAGTGGTGTTACAAATTTAAGCATAGATGGAACAATGCTTGTGGGCGCTTTAACCGCATTTGTAATCACCAAAGTGACTGGTAGTCCGTACATTGGGGTGCTAGTAGCGATGATTGCAAGTGGATTGTTATCACTAATTCATGCAACACTTACAACCTATTTTTTATCCAATCAAATTGTTACGGGACTGGCCTTAAATTTCTTTGCTATGGGGCTCGCTAATTTTTTTGGTAAAAATTATGTAGGAGAGGTATCTGAAAAACTTCCAGTTTTATTTGCCAATTTTGATATATTAGTTTTTATTTCTTTTTTTCTAGCAATATTTACTTATTTTATTTTTAATAATACAAAGATTGGTCTTAATTTAGTGGCCGTAGGGGAAGACCCTCGAGTAGCAGACAATCAAGGAGTAAATCCCTTTAAGTACCGTTTTTGGGCACAAATTATTGGAGGAATGATTGTGGGCCTTGGAGGTGCTCACCTCTCACTCTCATACACTCCAGGATGGGTTGATGGTATGACCTCAGGTCGTGGTTGGATTGCAATTGCACTGGTGATTTTTAGTTTTTGGAATCCAATGCGTGCAATTTTAGGCACTCTTTTATTTGGAGGAATTAGTTTTTTGCAATTTCATTTTCAAACAATTGGCACCAACATTCCGGCCGCATTCTTTAATATGCTTCCATATCTAATGACTATTTTAGTAATGATTTTTTTCTCTGGAGTAAAAAGTGGAAGTTTGATGGGCGCAAAAATAAATATTGGTCCAAGTTCAGATATTGGTCCAAGTTCACTGGGAAGACATTACATTAGAGAAGATCGTTAAAAAAGAGAATTTTTTGTTAAATACTTTGAAAGTAAGTGAATTGGAATGACCAAAGTATTATCTTTCTTAATAAACTCTTTTCCCGTGTAAATACCGTAAGCTTTTTTTATTTTTTTTTCGTTCAATAAAACATTCAAACCATAATTACAATCTTTACTCCAATGAGAAGATGATTTAACTTCAATACCAATAGAAGTTCTCCCGCTACTTATTATGAAATCAACCTCTGTTTCTCCAGGAGTAGACCAATAATTAAATTGCCATCTTTTACTATGATAATCTGAATAGCACATGAGTTCATGAAGAACATATGTTTCTAGTAATGATCCTTTGATAGAATCAATAGAATCATCTAATGAATTGGACAGACCTCTAACAACTCCGGTATCAAAAAAATAAAATTTAGGAGTAGCAACTTCTTTTACTTTGGCCTTTAGTTGGATGGGATGAAGCGAGATTCCTATCAAGGTATCTTCAAGTATTTCTAAATACCCTTTTAATGTTGTTCGCGCCACTCCAATTTGAGTAGATAAATTTTGCAAATTAATAACTTGAGCATTTCTTAAGGCCATGTGTTCGAGAAAAAGTGAATATGCAGGAAGATTTCTTGTAAGTGCTTCTTGTTGAATCTCTTCTCGAAGATAAGTTTCAACATAAGAAAAAAGATAATCTTTTTTTTCTTCTGCTGACTTTAAATTCCAAGACCTGGGAAGCATACCAAATTCTAAAGAATCTTGAAGCTTAAAAGATTTTCCAAGTTCAAAGGCAGTGAAAGGATGAAATTTACGTAAGAGTGCTCGACCAGCTAAAAGATTTACATTATTTCTTTTTAATTTTCGAGCACTGGATCCTATTAAAATAAATTGAATCTTATTTTTACTTTCAAAAATAATTGAGTGAACTTCATCAAGAAGTTGTGGCACTTTTTGAATCTCATCAATAATAATGCATCTCCATTTTGGATTGGCGGTTATCAATTCACTTAATTCTTGAGGATGTTTTGAAAAACGAAGAAAACTTTCTGATTTTAATAGATCGATATATTGATCGGGATTAACCTGTTCTTTAAGCCAAGTTGTTTTGCCTGTTGCTCGTGGACCAAAAAGAAAAAATGAATCTTTGGGCATTTTTAGCGTTCGTTTTTTTAGCATAATTTATTACTCCTATTCTGTCGATTTTACCGTAAAATTGACGGAATAGGAATCACTGTTTTAGATGTTTTAGATTATTTCCTATGAAAATGTGTGAAAAGGCAGATTTTATTCATCCCAAATTTGGGGCCAAACTCTGCACATAGCAATTAGTATTACTGCTATAATCGGTCCAATTAATACACCAAAGAAACCAAAAACTTGTAATCCACCAAAGACAGAAATCAATGCTACTAAAGGGTGAATTTCTTCCTTGGCGTTTGTAAGAACATAAGGTCTTACGAAATTATCAACAAGTCCTGTAATAATACCAAAAATTATCATTAAAATTACTTTAACAAATGATCCTTTAATATATAGATAAATGGCGGCCAAAATCCAAACAGGAGCAGAACCCATAAAAGGAATAAATGAAAAAACAAATGTGGTGGATGCTGCTAGAAAGGGGGCCGGAACACTTAGAGTAAGATAGGCCACAAACATAATAGAACCTTGAATAATGGCAACTAGAAAACTGGCCCATAAGGAATTTTTAGTTGTCTCTTTGATGTTTTCTATCAACGCCATTTTTATATCTTTACGTAAGGGAATAATACTAGAAAAAAAACTACTGATTCGTTCTTCATCTAATAAAAAAAAGAGAGTACTTAAAAGTAAAAAAAATGTTTGTAAGATTAACGTAGGAATTCTTACCGCCTGATTAATTGTATAAGTACTAATTTCAGATCCAATATTAATCAAAAATTCTTTAATACTAGATTCAATTTCGCTGGGATTACCAAGTACATATTTAAGAATCGGCCACTGCTTCATACTTTGTAAAATAGAAGTAAAAGAAATATCAGCTGAAGAGACAAATCCTTTCAAGTTGGCCGCTTGGCCAAAAAGACTTTTAAAGAAAAAAGCAAGAGGAATAATTACAATGAAAATAAGTAAAATAAAGATAAGAAATGAAGATAATTTACGACCAATATTAAATCTGGCCAGCTTTTGTTGAAATGGTTTTAATGTCCACGCTATCATCTGACCAATAACGATGGGTATTAAAAATGAAGTCGATATTTGAAAAGATAAAACCAATATAACCGCAAATAGGATGATAAACGTTACTTTAGAAGCTGAAGTAGAAGTTGTATTTTGTAATTTCATTTATTGTTCCATTAAATAATTTATGCCCTTATTTTAAGGCCCCTTATGTTTTTAAATATTGTATATGCTGAATTAATTGTTCAAATATATTTTGAAAACATTTATTCCATGCCGAACATAAACTTTCAGTATCTTTCTTTTTTATAGGAATAGAAGAAGACAAAGTTTTATCAAACAAAACTACAACATTGCTGTTTCGTGGTTTTATTTTTTTTATAATAAAATGAATTGATACCACTGCTTTAGGATTATTTCGATCACGATAATCTGCCAGGATTTCTGTAATTTCTGTTTGTAGTTTAAATACAGTTTCTACTTCATTTGCTTTTGTCATTTCAGATAATGATACAAGTGATTTAAAAAGAGCAGAATTATCTAAATATTTTATTAATGCTGTATCGGCCTGATTTTCAGGTGAGATCATAAAACCATTATAGTAATCAGTTAAATATTCAAATGAGCTAACTCGATAAATAAAATCAAGTTGATTATAGGGAGAAACAATTGTTACTTTATCAACAAATAAAGTACTTTTTTTAAAAGGAGAATTTTTTGTCAAACTTGAAATTGAATTTGAAATAGGCGCTGGAATATTAAGTAAATATTCTTTACGTGGAGAATACTTTGTATTCAAACAGCCAGAAGTAAAAGAAGTAAACAAATATATTATCAATATCCATATATAAATATGAAAAATACTTTTTTTCATAATTGCCCCGGATCTAGTGGTGGAGGAGAAGAACTTCTTAATAGTTGAGATGGGCTACGTTTAATTTGCTCTGAAAATGAACGCAAGTTGTCTGAGGTTATTTGTAAATTTTGCAACATCATTTCTAATGGAACATTGATATGACTTACAGTACGATCAATTTCAACTATAAGGTGATCTGATTTATTAAGCAAAATATTTGTTTTTTTGGCCACATGTTGAGCTGATTCAATAAAAATTGAAATGTTATTTAATAATTGTTGGAAATTAATGGCCTTAAATTCATTAAAAAAATTTTGCATATTTTCGGTGAGCTCTTTAAACATACTTGGGGTAGAAGGAATGTAAAAATTTTTTGGTTGCCAAGTGATTTTTAATGGAATATTCCTTTGGGGATCAACCACATTTAATTCTAAATAGGCGACTCCTGTTAACCCTTGCATAGTTAATTTAATTCGTAACCCTTCAGAAACTCTTCTTTCTAACATTGAATGAAGCTCTCTTTCAGTCATTTGAGTAAAAAATGGGGAGATGATTGCAATTTTAACATAAATATAATTTTCAGCTATTTCTATCTCATTTATATCTTTATTATTTAGATCCTTATAAACTTCACTAGCAAAAGCAATCTCTTTTACATAACCAATCCGCATACCTCGATATTTTACAGGAGATCCTTTTGTTATTCCTTGTATAGATTCATCAAAATATGTTTCAACATTAACTGTTCGTTCAAATATTTTTCCTGCACCAAAAATAATCAGACCGCTAACAATTAGAATTAATCCAATAAGGATAAAAAGGCCCAATTTAAAATAACTTTTTTCCTTGTTCTCATTTTTCATAAGCATACTTCCCTACTAAAAAATTCTTTTACTAAGGGATTTTGGTGTTGGTTAAATTCTTTGGGATTTCCATCGGCAATGATATGCCCTTCATGTAAAAAAATTACTCTTTCTGCTATTTTATTTATACTTATTAGATCATGAGAAATTATTATAAAAGTAATACCTAAAATTTTTGATAACTTTACAATTAAAGTATCCATTTCGTTTGCAGAGATTGGATCCAATCCTGATGTAGGTTCATCAAGAAATAATATTTTTGGATCTAATGCCATTGCACGAGCTACTGCCACTCTCTTTCTCATTCCTCCACTTAATTCTGCCGGAAAAAGTTCTAGGTTATTTATATCAAGCCCTACCATTTTTAATTTATTCTGTACTATTTGTGAAATTGCATCGGTAGGCAATTTAGTCAATTCTTTGAGAGGTAATCCAATATTGGCATGCACATTAATGGATGTAAATAGAGCACCATTTTGAAAAAGCACTCCAATTTTTCGTAAAATTGATAACTGTCTTTCTTCATTAACGTTAAAAAGATCTTCTTCTTCAATAAGAATTTGTCCTGAAAAAGGCCATAACAAACCAATCAAATGATTTAATAATGTAGTTTTTCCGCAACCTGATCCACCTACGATCATAAAAATTTCACCAGCATTTATATCAAAATTAATGTTTTCTAAAACGGTTTTATCTCCATATTTAGCAACTAATTTTTTTACTTGAATGATTTTGGGAATAGATGACTTACGTTCAATATTCATGTCCATGTTCATGTTAATTTCCATTTCCATTTCCATTTTCATTCTTGCTGCCATTATAATTTCCTTTATACATCTAATACATAATAAATGGCCGCAAAGATACCATCAACAAGGACTAGTATTATTAGTCCTGAGACCACTGCTTTAGTAGTAGAAATTCCGACTGCCTCTGAATCTTTTTTAGTTTTTAATCCGTGCAAACACCCAGTAATAGCTATAACTAAACCAAAAGAGAAAGATTTAACTGCTCCCCCTAAAAAATCTTTGATTTTTATAGCATTGTATATTTGGTTTAAAAAAGCATCCAAGGGATAATCTAAAGTTGTCATAACAATAAAAAGTCCTATAAAACCAAAAACTATAAAAAAAACATTTAGAAAAGGTGTGACCATAACTGCAGCTAAAATTCTAGGTACAACTAAAAATTGAATTGAATTTAATCCCATGATTGTTAATGCATCTATCTCTTGATTAATCTTCATAGTTCCAAGCTCTGCTGCAAAAAATGAGGCCGTTCTGCCCGCCAATAAAACTGCAGTCATTAAGGGACCCATTTCTCTAACTAGTCCTAATGCCACTAAGTCTATTATGTATATTTGAGCACCAAATTGACCAAATGAAGGCGCAGCTTGAAAAGTAGAAATTAATCCAATTAAAAATCCAATCAATGCTATTATCGGTAGTGCTTGTGGACCAGTATTATCGGCCGCTCTCCAAAAATCTCGCCAATTAAGATTTTTTGGATGTAAAAAAATTAAAAACATTTGATAAATAACAGATCCTAAAAAGATAACACTTTTTCTACTCTCTTGAACAATTTCTGAAATATAATTTAAAATATTATTGTTGCCAGAAAGCAAGAGTTGTTTTGCAGGAGATGGGTGTTCGCGAGATGCTTGCTTGGCAAATGTTTGCTCAACATATTCTAATAATTGTTGAAATTTTGGTTGTAAATTTTCAAGTGAAACATTTTGCATCTGTTGTGATTTTTGCATTTGCAATCTTTTTAAGGTTTGTAATAAAGAAATACCCGCAACATCACAATAAGTAACATCCTTTAAATCAATTATTAGTTTTGAAAAATTTTTATTGGCCACAGATTCGACAGAAGGTTTCCACAAATTAGCAATGCTATCGATATCTAACCTATCAGAAAATAATATTTTTAGGGTATTAGATGTCTTCTCTTCAACAATCTGCAAACCCATAGTTTAATCCTGATAATAATATTTTCATTATTTTACAAATTTATTAAATTTAATTTATTAAATTTTATTGGCATGATTTATTTGTATTCTTGTGTTTTAACAAACAAACAAATTTCACCCAGCAAAAAGCAAAATACCTAAGATAAATTGTTTTTGCCAGGTGAAAAAAGAAGGGTTGAAAAAAACTTTTAACATATATTATATGAATTAGTATCCAACAAATCATGAAATAATGTTCACGTTAATTTTTTCAACCAACAAGTTTATTTTTTTTTATTTTTTTCTTCTGTAAAAATGAACATCATTTCATTGATTGTTTGGTGTTTATTCATGTATTATTTAATTTTTCAAAAATTAATGAATAATTTTTAAAAGTATGTTTAAAAAGGAATGTTTTTATGCTTGATAGAACTATTTATACAAAGATTGATGAAAGTAAATGTATAGGTTGTGGCCTATGTGTGAAGGTTTGTCCATCACGTACTATTACTATGAAAAAGGGTAAAGCATCCGTAACAGGAAAAGAATCAATATCATGTGGCCATTGTATGGCAATTTGTCCTGTTAATGCAATAGTGGTAGAATCCATTGATAAAGGCACATTACAATTTAAAACATTTAATATTGAAAATAAATGTATCAATTTTGGTGAATTTGATACAGCAAAACTAGTGGAGTTAATGCTTTCTAGGCGCTCATGCCGCTCATTTAAAGATAAAGAAATTCCAAAGGAAATGATTGAAGATTTAATAAAAATAGGAATTTCTGCACCATCAGGAACCAATAGTCAGAAATGGACATTTCAAATTATTCATTCAAGAAGCAATGTTATAGAATTAACGATAAGAATCTCTGATTTTTATAAAAGATTAAACAAACTTGCTGAAAATTTCTTTCTTAGAAAGGGATTAAGATTAATTGGAAAAAATGAATTGGATAATTATTATAATGACTATTATGAGAAAGTTAAAGAAGGCCTTCGTGATTATGAGGATAATGGAAAAGACATTTTATTTCATGGAGCAACTTCCGTAATTTTAATTGGTGAAACTCCAGGTGCAAGTTGTCCTTCAGAAGATGCTCTTTTGGCATCTCAAAATATAATGTTGGCCGCTCACACTATGGGACTTGGAAGTTGTTTAATTGGTTTTGCTGTCGAAAGTTTAAAAAATGATTTAGCATTAAGAAAGTTCTTGAAAATTAAGAAGGATGAAAAAATTTATTCTGTTATTGCTCTTGGATATCCCAATATCACATATAAAAATTTCACTGGCAGAAAAACTCCTAATATAAGATATATAAGATTCGAATAATTAAAAATTAAGGGAGATTATCAAAGATGAATGAAGAAAATTATCCGAAAGAACTAAGTAAAAAAATGATTGCTGAATTAAATGATTACGTCATTGTTGATACTTACCCTTTTGTAATTGATTTAAAAAGATCACATGGGCCTTGGATGGTTACAGTTGATGGTGATGAGATATTTGATTGGACAGGTCTTTATGGCTCACGTCTTTTAGGTCACAACCACCCTAGAATGAGAGAGTCTGAATATGTAGAGCGCTTGATTGTGGCCGCTAATAATAAGATGGCCAATCCCGATTTTTTAACTGAAGAGTGTTTATCATATTATCGTTTGTTATATAAATTACGTCCTAAATGTTATCATTCTCAAAAAGCAGAGGTTTATGTAGTTAATTCAGGAGCAGAAGCAGTTGAAAATATGATGAAATATATGATCAATCTTCATCGAGAAAAGTTACAACAACAAAATAAAAATGTAAGTGCAAAACGTTTTCTTTATTTTGATCAAGCATTTCACGGAAGAACAATTTTTACATTAAATATTACTCAACTAAAGCATGATCCTCTTTTAACTAGAGACTATCAAGGTTTAGTTCCAGGAAATCTCAAAGTTCCATTCCCAGCAACTGATAATTCTCGCTCATATGAAGAGAATAAAAAAGAGATGCAAGAAGCTCTCTCTCATATAGAGATTTTAATGAAAACATATAATGACGAAATAATAGCAGTGATACTTGAACCAATTCAAGGGGCCGGTGGTCAGAGAGTAGCACTGCCTGAATTTTATAATGGATTATCAATGCTTTGTCAGAAATATCAAATTTTTTGGGGTGTAGATGAGGTGCAAACATCAGGAGGAGTTACGGGAAAATTCTTTTGCATTGATAATTTTGATATTCCCAATCCTCCACAGGCAATTGCTTCTGCAAAAAAAATGGCCAATGGTGTTTTATATATGCTTCGTTCAATGAAAGATGTTGGTGTTTTAGATTCAACTTGGGGTGGAAATCTTGCTGATATGGTACGTTTTCAACAGGAGTGGAAAATAATTGAGGAAGAGGGATATTTTACATCTGTTTTAGATAAATCAAAATATTTCATTGAAAGGCTTTGTGATTTGGAAAAAAAATACTCTAATATAATATTTAATGTGAGAGGAATGGGATTATATCAAGGGTTTAGTATGAGAAATTCAAAAGATAAAGGAAGATTAATAAATTTGGCATTGGAAAAAGAAAATTTACTATTACTGGGGGCCGGTGATTACTCTATAAGATTTCGTCCATCTATAGATATTACAAAAGATGAAATTAGTTTGTTAATTACAAAGTTGGATACAACATTAACAGCACTAAAGCATTTAAATAGTTAGGTTACTTCAAATATTTTAATTACTGAATATTTTTACAATAATTATTGTACAAAGTTTAAAATCTACCTTTATAATATTGTTATACTCTGTAACTTATTTTTAAAATCAGGATACAAGTTTGATGGATAAACAAAAAATTATTTTATCAGTAATTTTATTTTTTGTAACAATATCACTGCAAGCTAATTCAGCGGAAACCAAAAAGGTTATCCCAAGTGTACCTACATCTAAGATTATGGTTCTTTCTTTAACCGGAGGTGGTGAAGAAAAAAGTACAATGAAATCTTTTTATTCTCGAGCAGTTGCTGTTCATGAAACATTTAATACCCTAAATTTTGAAAAAAATGAATTGCTGGAATATTTTGGACAAACAACTAGTACGGGTAGACAGGCAAAATATTTTAAATATAAGGATGATAAACTTGAGAATAAAGATTTAATTAGTGAGATAAAAAAAGATTGTAGTAAATTAAATCCGCTTCTTCATCAAATATTGGGGATGAGTGAAAAAGAATATGTTTCTGTCGACCAAGAATTATATAACCAAAAGGGCTTTAAAGGTCCGGCCAGTAAAGCTGCCATTGAGGAAGCATTTAAACATGTTACTTCTACTCTTACAAAAAATGATTATCTGATAATCAATTTAAGTGATCATGGAGCAAAAAATAATTTAAGTATAACAGAAACTTCTTGGGGGATACAACTTGATCAACCAGAAGAATTCATAACAGATTCACAACTAAAAAAATATATATCTACTATGATAAATAATGGGGTTACTGTTCAATTGAATGTATCAGCATGTTTCTCGGGAGGTTTTAATCTATTACCATTTGATAGTAATTTTTGTAGTATTAGCACTCAAGATCCTCATATGATAGCAATAGACACTGAGTTTAATGTTGATATATTTAAAAATTTGCTTATTTATGGTGATTTTTTGCAATCATACGCATGCGAGTTGGCAAATGAAAATATAAATCTACCTATGTCTAACTTAGACCAAATAGTAAATAATTGGAAAGAATCAACAAAAAATTGTATAACTAATTCTACTTCTACTTCCTTGGTGCAATCTCAAAAAGAATTATCGCGAGCACTATTATCTAAAGAACTTAAACTATATTTCAAACAATCTTTTTTAGATGTATTTGATAAGTGTGCTAATCATGTTTCTAAAAGAAACGAATTATTGGAAAATTTAGGTGAAGTCATTAATGAGTGTATTAAAGAAGATGAAAAGTTATCCGAGGACAAAAAGCGTTTATTCTACAATCAAATAAGCTATAAGAAGGAGCTTGAAAAATTAGGTGCTAATCCATTCGCGATCGAAGCGCAGTGTTTTTATATGAAAAAGAGTATTTTGAAACTTTTAAACAAGAGAGATCAAAAGGGAAAAATAAAAGAAAATATTCATGAAATTGAAGAATTTTTAAACACTGCTGATCTTGATTACTTGGAAAAATTTAAGAGAGCACTATGCTGTCTAGGATATAATTTAAAAACTAGAGAGAGGCCATCAATATGCAAATGATTTTGTATGTACTTATTTTATTTTTTATTAATGTTTCACCTTGTTTTGCGCTGATGAAAGTGGATAAAGGAATTTATAAGGCCAATACTATTGTTGTTAAAAGTACTCATGGCCCGACAGCAGTTTTTAATCATCAAACTCTAAGTGAATTAAGATTGTTATTAACGGGAAAGATGGCGCAAAAATTATCAGTGCTTAATAATCCGGTTTTTCTATCATTAGAATTAAAAATAAATTCGAAAATTACTAGCAGCGAGGCCGAGGCAGAATTAATTTCTTATCAATGGCCAAGCAAAAAAGAAGAAAATAAAGAATATCTAGTAGAGCTGAACTAAATCTCCTTCACTAATATTTCCTCCAGAGTGTAATATGGCCACAGAACCGTCAGCTCCAAAGTAATCTAAAACCTCTATAGTTCCCTTTGCTTCTCCTTTACTAACACCTAAAAATGCGCCAGTTTCAGGATCGAAAATTTCATTTCCTTCAGTAATTATTTTTAATATATCACCTAATTGCACACCAGATTTTCTACCTGCATTTACATAAATTCTGTTTCCAACAATTTTAGCAACCCTTCCTGTCCAATCTAACTTTGAGGAGGCATCAACAATTTTGGGAATACTTTTTCTTATAGCTACCTTTACAAGATATCTAAGTAGTTCTTGACGATATTCTAGTTGTTCTTTTGGATCTGAAAAATAAAAATTATAAGAATTATCAGTGATAAAACTATCCAAAATGTCACTAAAAATTTCTTTATTGGAGGTAGTGTCATACAATTTTATTTCAATCTTAGCATCACCAAATGATTTAAGCTCTCGTAAAAATCCTATCTCATCAACTTTATCTCTTACCTTAGCGTTTAAAATTCTTCCAAATAACACAAAATTTATTCCACTTAGCTTTGCTTTTTGAGATAGTAATGCCAGTTTTATACCTCCTCCAGAATAAATTTCTTTAGAAGAACCAAAAATGGTTGCATCTTTTTCTTCAACAATAAATTCTCTAGTTCTTGACAACTCTTGTCTAAACTCTTCTGTGGCAGTTATTCCTAAATCATCACCACCATTAAGACCTTCATTAAATAGTGGTAGTAGTGCAATTTTTTTCTTTATTGGAGTAAAAGTTTCTTTGTAAGAGGAATCTACTTGTTCTCCTCTAGCATTTCTTTTTATTAATGTATTACCACAGCTAGAAAGAAAAATAATGAAAATGAGAGTTAAGAAAATGCAAAAAAACGGTGATAAATTGTAGTGGCCGAAGCAATAGTAGCTATTGCTTATGTTTTTTTGTGTTTCTGTCGATGTTTGTTTTTGTTTTAGAGTTTGTTTTTGTTTCATACTTTAATTTTATAATAGTTTTTTAATTTAATTAAAGAGAATATGAAAAACTGAGCAAAATACTTAATTTTTTATTAGTGGCCGATCCAATTCTTTTTGAATTATCTTCATTTTTTAAACTAGAAGCAGTTAAACACACGTAATTTATTCCCAGGCCAAGATCGATAACCCTATTAAATCCGTACACTAATTGTCCTCCTATACTATATCCAGACATAATTCCACTGTATCTTTGTTCTTTTCCAGCACTATCAAGATAACTAAACCAATATGAGGGAAAGTAGTGAAGTAAAGCAGAAGTAAAAAGATCAAAATTTCTAAAGTTATATGTATCAAATACTGCTCCCGCTGCTAGGCCAATAGAAGAGGAAAAAAAATTATTTTCTTTTTCTGTATAACGAAGATAATCAAAACCATAAGAGATACCCCAAGATTCTTTCGGCCAGTTTTCCATATAAATAGAAAGCATATTTGCACTACCATCAGGATATGGGACTCCTTTTAATCTATATCCTTTACTAATACCACTTAAAGAAAATCTTTGATAACTAACAAAAATATCTGTTTGATAAAAGGTCCTCTTTTGAATTTGGAAATCAATATTAGTGTCTTGATCATTTTTAACATGAATTGGTTTTGCCTCTTCTTCATCGTCATAATATTCATCATCTTTTTCAAGTAATAGATCATCTTTTTTTATATAGCCGATGCGATCTGTAATAACTATAGGATAGACAATAATTTCATTTTTTTTAATAGAATGATCACCTATTATAACTTTTCTGTCTTCACTTGCAGAACCAAGAGGAATTTTTAACTCTGGATCTGCATAAATTATTGCAACTGTGCTGGAGATAGTTGCTTTTTGTGTTGCCTGTACATTTGGTGAATAGGTGTTGGTTATAAAGTAAATTAGAGAAATTAAAATTAATGCATATATTTTTTTAAAAATTTTCATTATCATCAATATCTTTTTCTTTAGGAATGGGAACGTAGGAATGGGAACTTAATTATTTTTTCTTTAATTATTGCCCTTTTATGCAAAATCTCCAATAACAAATTTTAACTTAAGTTAAAAGAAAACTTAACAAAACTTAATAATAAAATAACGGCCAAGGAATAACTAGCTGAGAGAAAAAATAGTGTTGCAATATACATAATACGAACGATTGATGTAAGAGAAAGTCAGAAAAAATAGTAGTAAATATTGAAGAATTTTTTACTAAGTTAAGCGTTGTTCCTTAAGCACTGCTGCTTTACAAAAAAGTGAGAACTAGAATATACCAGACAAAACTAATATGCCCAATATATCAAAGTATTATCAAAAACCGGATTTTACATAGGTGATTTGAATGTCAAAAAAATTGTTTTCATTAATTTTTATATTTATTTTCACTTTTATTATTGCAGGAAAGGCGGAAGCAAGTAATTTTCAAAATTTAAATTACGGAGCAGAAAATACCTCTTTAGGCGGGGCCGGAACATTTACTACTGCAAACTATTTTAGTGCAACAACAAATCCTGCAACTTTAAGTTCAATTGATAAAGTGATGTTAGGAGCGGCATCAGCACTTTATCTACCCTCTATTAATTCTATAAATTATGAACGGGAGTCAACAAGAAGTGACCGTGGAATTGCAGGTGGCCTAGACACCAGCAAAGAAAATATGAAGAGTGCTTTGCTTGGTTTTACAGTTCCCATTATCTCTGATCTGCTAACACTTGGTTTTGTAGGGTTATTACCAATTGATTCTTTAGTGCGAATTTATACTGTAACCACAAGAGAATCGCATCTTTTACTTTACAACAGCAAAGATCAACGTCCAGAAATTTACACTGCTTTAGGAGTAAAATTACCTTATGGTTTTTCATTAGGTGCAGGGCTTTATTACTCCTTAAAAGTTGATGGTACTGTTCAAGCATCTGTTTTACCAACTGATGCTTTGGCCAGAATGTATATTGATTTAAAACCAGTATTAACTCCATATGTGGGCCTTCTATATAAGAATAATAAATATGACTTTGATATAGGAACTTTTTATAGGGATCAACAAAGTGCAAATGCAAATGTAAATATAGATATTAATTTTGAACTTAATAATAACTTATCATTGGCATCAGTTCCCTTTGCCGCCTCTTCAAATTTGATTACTTTTTTTGAGCCTGCGGTTATTGGTCTTGGTGGTTCATATAAATATAATGAAAATTATAAATTCTACTTTGGTGCTTTGGAGAAAATGTGGTCGAGATATCACCCTCCCATAATATTATTATCTGGAAAGGATTTAGATATTTTAACTGGAGGAGTTTATGAGAGTAATAAAATAAGTCTTAAAGATACCTATTCATTTCATTTAGGTTTTGAATTTAATAAAGAGATCTCTCTCATAAGCAGAGAGTGTTTGTTTTCAAGTCGTCTTGGAGTGCAAAGACATACTTCGGCATTACCTAGTACGCTTAGTAGTTTAAATATTTTAGACACTGAAAAAACAATAATCTCTTTGGGAGCAGGAGTGAGTAGATTGGCCCTAGGCATTTTAAAAAATAGTAAGATGCAATTTAATCTAGCTGGGAACCTTACTCTTTTAGATAAAAAAGATTTAATGGCCAGAAGAAATGATTTTACTATAGAGAAAGCAAGGATTGGGGGACATATACTTGCCATTACAGGAGATATTGGATTTGAGTATTAAAATATTTTTTGAAATAATTTTAAAAATAATTTTTCCATTTTTATTTTTTTTGCTTTTAACGATTTTGATTTGTGGATGTTCAAGCAATTCCGATAAGAGTGAAGTCTTGCCTTCTCTGGTTGTTAAAAATACTAAGTCAGAAAGTTCGATACAAGCATGTAACAAAATTCATATACCCAGAGACATCGCTTTGAATGGAGATTTTGTATATAATTTTCTTCTTTGTTCAAGTAACAAAACCATTGGTGCAATAAATGAAAATGCTAGCGCTATTGTCAGTGCTAACTTTAGTGGTAGTGGCAGTAGTAATAAAAGCGATCTTACAACAGAAGATAATTACAGAGAGACTTTACAAGGAATTGTTAATACTACTAATGCACTTGGAACTACAGGTATTCAAACACTGATTGATTTTACACTAAGAACTTCTTCAACCTCTTTAAATAAAAATGAATATTCAACATTACGTACAATGATGATCTTACTTGAAAGAGGAGGTAACGGAAATGAAGCTGGTATTGATCAATCGGCCTTGCAAGAACTTCTAACCAAATTTGATCCACATTGGTTGATGAGTTTAATTTTAAAAATGAATGAGACTAATGATCTAAATATCTTATTAGATCATACAACGAATTTACTTAATAAAGTTGATAGCAAAAGTTTTATTGCTCTAGTTAGATTGTATCTTGAAAGAGAGGATCTAGGAAGAGCATTAGTAGATTCATCATCTCCATTTTTGGAAAATAAGAGCTTATATGAATCCACAAAAGAATTAATGACATTAGAAAAAACATATACCGTTTCTAAAATAGAGCTCGAGAATAATTATGCCAATTGGGCCAACCCCAGAATTCGTGGTAACGATAATTATGATTATTTCTCCACTGCCTTTTTCGCAACAGACGCAACAAACACAGCAAACATCACAACTAACTCTATTATTATTGAAGATGAAGTAGAAATTCCATATCTACCTGTTAAAACAAACACCTTTAATGCCTTAGGAGTAGAACTTCCTAAAGTATTAACAGGAAAAGAACGATATGCGAATTTTTTAGAAAGCATTGGAGTTGAAGGACTTTCTAATATTGAGATTTTTATAAATGATCTAACGGAAAGTTTTTTTAAAAATAGTTCAAGCGAAAGACTTAGTATTATTCGTAGAGCAGGAGTAGGAATTAGAGATGCTTTAAATGAACAAAAGTGGCCTTTAAAGAAACTATTTTCACTGTTAAATACATTAAAAAGCACAAAGACTAGCGATTTAAATGAGGTTTCAAAGGGAATTGAAGCGTGTTTAACTCAAACAGATGGTAGAGCAATAGCTCCTTTTAATTTAAAAATCGGTAGTTCTAAACTTCATAGCAAAATGGAAGAATTAATTTACGAGGGTGGAAGATTCGATGCCTGTAATGGAATGATACTAAACGGTCTTAAAGATATCAAAGAATTTAATAGTAACTTCACTGAATGGTTAGGAACATATAATGCTTTTTTTGCACCAAATGATAATTGTAAAAATAAATTATCGCCTTTGGCGGCAAGTATATTAGAATACCTAGATGAAGAATTAGGTTGTACAGATGAATTAAGAAACAAAACTGATGATAAACGTTTTTGTCCTCGAGATGATGAGTTAAAAGTTTTGAGTCAAAAATTGACCACTGATTTTAATGATACTTTTGATTATAAGAATAAAAATAACAATAAAAATGAGAGTGATAAAAATGTTGTGGCGGAATTAATCATTAGTTCTTTAAATGAATATAAAGAAGAATTGAGGAAAGATAAATTTGCATTACAGTGGAAGCATTGGGCCCGAGGAGTTGTTTTAGAGCAAGACATTGATAAAATTTTATTATTAATAAAACAAAAACAAATTCAAAATAACTTATTAATTTCCGCAGAGGATATTGCCGTAATAGATTCAGAAATTGAGTCAGATTCTTATCTATCACCAATATTTATACCTAATTTTTTAGAGAGTGTCTTAACGGAGAAAATACAAAATCTGGCGGCGGTTGCTGAACAATTTAATGGATTATTTAATATTGGAAGTGATCAAAAATTAATGCAAATTTTGATGGGCATATACAAGGCAGGTCCTTTTGAACAAATTATGTCTGAAGAGTTTTATTTCGATAAACTACTTAAAGAGTTTAAAGAGAGTAACCAAATACCAAAAGATACATTTAGAGTAAAAGAGATTTTAGCACGTTTAAGAGTGAAAGGGGCAATTTTTAAAGATAATCGTTTAGATAGATCAGATAATACAATTAACTATAAATTTTTAGGAGAGAAAAACAGTTCAATACAATTAGATAAAAATGGTGATTTTAATATAAAAAAAATCAGTATGTTAAATTTGCAAGATGTTTTTAATTCTGAAAATTCACCGGAAACTAAAGGAACCTTACGCTTTTACTCTTTATTAAAATATGGTGATTTTTTAGGTAAAGATGTTTTCGATCTAATGCCAACGTCTTCAAACACTTTTTCTAATAATGTTAGTGAGAGCGATGCTTTTATCTCTTGGGTTCAAGCAAAATTATATCCACATTTAGATAATTATGAATTTTGGAATCAAAGAATTCCACGAACAAAAAAAGATGCAACTACTAACTCTATTGAAAATTATAAAAATATTGATCTTAGATTTTTTGATAACGATACTAAATATTCAGCAGAAGAATTAAGAAAACTATTCTTGTTTGTCTCTACAAACTTTTTAGTCGCACCCAAGATACTTCCAGATAATGTTAATAGTTATGAAAGAAATAAAACTGCTACAAATCAAATGTTAAGTTTTCCACTAAAAAACGGTAATAAATGGTCAACCTTTTTAAATTTCTACCCGAAAAAATTACCACTTTTTGATAATGATAATGAACTTATAATTGCTGCTGAAAATACATATAGAGGTATTTTTGCCAATAAGTATTTTGTTTTATCATCTAATTTGGCCAACAATGTATATAATATTGAAAATGGATGTGAATATTACCTTACATCTCAAGAACCAACAACATTAGATCAATTGCCCGCATTAGCATTAATTAATAGTAAACTAATAACTTATGCTAAAATTAATAACAAAATTGATAAACAGGAAATGAATCTATCTATTCAAGAAATAAGCTCTTTAAATAAACTAGAGTTTATTGAAAATAAAAAAACATATCTTACTCCAAAACAATGTGACGATATTGCTTTAAATGGTGGACATAAACAAAATCTTTCACCAGAGATATATGAAAAATACACTGAGATTATAAAAACATTATCCACTCTCAATCTACTTACTTCAAATAACACTAATCCTAGAATGCTTGCAGGTTATATGCCATTTATCGGTATGAGTATGGGAAAAAATTGTTGGGATAAAGATTATAAACCTGCACTCTGTGCAATCAATTTTAAAGATTTTAATGAGTTAAAAAAATATGTTATGAAATTAACTCTAACATATTTTTGTCCTTATATTTTTAATTCTAATTTTGAGGGTTCCAGTGAGGGATTTTCTAATTCATTTATAAATTTAGTTAGTAAAAATTTAGAAGTGTCCTCCGCAGATTCAAATGATTTGATAGATTGCCAAAATGCAGATTACAACCAAGTTTCATCAGAAGCTGTAGCTACAAAGTTAAAACTCTTTCCCAAATGGATTCAAGAGCATGTTTTAACAGATCTTATTAATATGGGACCAAAACCTACTATTAAGAGTGATTTAATTAATTTAATTTCTGAAATAAGATTTCATAAGCTAAAGAATTTTCATAGGGGTGATCATAAGTTATTTTCTGTTGCTTGGATGAATTCACCGGGTGTCGGAACTTTGAAAAGTGTGGCATATACGGGAAAAGAATTATCTGATCACAAAGGATTATTTACTTATCCAGCTGGTCAATTAAATACCTATGTGTCTTTAATAAAAAAAGAGGCCTCTTTTCCAACTGAAGGCGGTTCAATAGAAATATTTGAAAATGCTTTAAAAGAACTGGGAACTAGGTCGGGAGAACTTTCTGTTTTCATTAAAAATATCTTAATAGATACTCTAGAAAAATCTGCTGAAAAAGGTGAAACAACCTTAGAATATTTTTTAAGTGTTTTTTATAAAATGAAAGATAATCCAAAATATATAGATGCTACTGTAAATCTTTTTTCCTATATTGAGGACATGGAAACTCTACCTATTATGAATAAATCAATTCCGGAAATTGTTCAGCATATAAGGGATGAGAGGGAAAAAGAAGGTGAAAAAAAGAAAAATCCATTTAGATGGAGTGATCCTGGACTTAGAATTTTTAAAGAACTATTTAGACAAGAAAATTTACATGCCATAAATGATTTTTTAAAAGGTTTTTATCCACAAGAGATGTTTGATTTTGTAAGTTTAGTATTAAACACACTTAGCAAAGCATTTCCTTTAACAGAAGATGCCTCCAAGATAATTAGAATTATTTTAAACACCATGGAAGAATCATTAGTGGCCAAACATACTATCTTAAATAAAGATAATAATAACGATAATTTAATAATTGATGATTATGAACGTAGTTTGAAAACAATTTTTAATTTCAATTATCCAAAATTCTATTCAGATAATGTGAATGCAATATTGGACTCATTATCATTTGAGAGTGCAATTACTTTTGAAGGAAAGACTGCACCTTCTTTGATTTCTCAAAATAAAGAGATACTTGATTTTACACTTAATAATTCTCATAAATTATTGGAGCTATATCAAAACTTTTTTAGTAAGACCGTGAGCAATGCTAGCATTGCTCTAGAAGAAAATTATTTTCAGAAATTACTTTTATCTTTTGTTAGGCCATTAAAAACAGGTGAAATAGGGAAAAAATCTTTAGTGCTATTGTTAGAGGATAGTAAGGTGGCAAGCTTTGATCAAATATGTAAACCTTTAATTACCGATTTAAAAGAAAGAGAAACTTTAATTGGAGTATTGAAAGTTTTAAATTTACCTAAAATAGAAGATTACAAATTGTTTGCTGAAGAGATTCATCAAATTCTACCCAATGTTCACAATATAATTAACTATATTTTACGTCGTGGAGTTTGGCGTGAGGAAACCCCAAAGGAATTTATACATTCATTAGAAGTTCTACAAAGACTTAGTAGTGAAGGCAATGTGCTTTGGGATCAACAAATTAATGTTGCTAGAAGCTGGTTTCCAATGACCAATGCTGCTCTTACAGTTCCTGTAAATTAACCCTCTAACAAGTACTATAACGTTACGTTAGGGTTAAGATTTTGTTAGGTCGTGCTTGAAGAGTTGCAATCTTAAATAATAGTGTTGTAATTATAAATGAAAAATAAAAACTTAACATAAGGAGTGTTATTTATGTTGAAATTAATGTCGTCATTATTTTATTCGTTAACAGTAAGTTCTTTTTTATTTATCAGTATAGCTGTTATTTTTACTTCTGTTACTAAAGCAAAGGATGCAATACCTACAGCACCTGAAGGATGTTTTGATAATGCAGCTTACTGCTCAAACAATACTGTTATCAGAGAAGGGGGTCAACGCTACATAGTTGTACATCTATATGGTATTATTGATGCTGAAAATTTTGAGATACCACAATCTTTACTTGATGCTTATATGGATTTTTCAAGATGGCCTGAGTATATAAATGGTAGTGATTATTTAAATATAATAAAATCACAAGAAATAATACTTAATCCTCAAGTGAAAGGTCTTCGCCGTCACTATGTTACTTACTCTACAAAGGCACCATTTCCAATTAATAAAGTTTATATAAGAGAAGTTGCTGATTACATAGATATTTCTGGTCAAAGTAAATATGATTCAGATGTAGCAGTTAAATTTGACATTATCAAAGGGAATCATCAAGTTCCTGGTGAACCCCTATTAGTAAATTATGAGGGTATAAAATATAAGCATGGTGAAATATATGTGAGAAAAAATACTAAAGATAATAATTATTATGTTTATGCTGATGTAAGAATTATTCCTGAAATTGATTTATTACCAACAGTCGCTGCTCCTTACATTGAAGGAAGTGTGGTTGCTATATTTAAGGGTGTTTTTGGTATATAGTTAAGGTCTTCGCAATATTTCCAATGTAAACATTCATCTGCTTTAAAATATCCATTAATTCCATATGAATTTCATGAGTTTCAATTGATTCACGTTTATTTTGTCTAACTCTTTCCAGGTGTTTTACTCTATATGCTGATTCGAGCTCTAGATAGAGATTCATTTTTTGCATAATCTTTTCAATCTTTGCACTATCTAATTGTGCTAATGCCTCTTCTAAACGCGCTATTTGTTTACAAACTTTGGTATGGTAAATTGTAATTTCTTCGATACCTTCATTTGAAAAACTACTTTTTATTTTTGTCTTTTTATTTAACAGATTCATTAGATTTTTATGAATTATATCTCCAATACTTTCTAAATCTTTTGCTACAGAAATAAGGCCGTAAACCTCTGCTGATTGTTTATGAGATATTTCAGTTCTACTTATTTCAAACAAATATTGTGAAATAGTCTCTTCGAAATAATCTATTGTAGATTCCCTTTTATTAACAACTTCATTGAGGATTGTTAAATTATTTGCATCCATAGTTGTTGTTCCATCAACATTTTGAATCTTATAAATGAATGGTGAAATTATTTCTTGAAGCATTTTGTTTAGTAAACGGGCCATTCGTGAAATTTCTAATCTTGCAAGATCTATGGCCAGTGAGGGAGTATTAGAAATTAATGTTGCATCTAATTTCAATATGTCTAATTCAGGTAGTAATTTATTAAAAGGAGGATTAGTAACGGTAGTACATATTGACGAAGTGATAGCTGATGTTGCTGTTACTCCCGATGTTGCTGAAGATGTAGTAATTATATTTGAAGCACTGGCAGTAACTTGATCAATATTTGTAAATTGTTCTACTTCTTTTTCTTGCCAAGGATAAATAAAATAAATAAATTTTGCCATCCAATTAGTTAAGGGTAGAAAAAAAATTACTAATCCAATATTAAAAAGTGTATGAGCATTTGCAAATTTACGAGGTAAATCTTGATTAAAATGATCACTTGTAACTCTAACTATCTCTGCGAATGTGGGTATCCAAAAAATAAAAATTAAAACTCCTGCAATTTTCAAAAAAACATGTGCTATGGCCACTCTCTTAGCATCTCTACTCATTCCAATACACGCCATTCCAGCAGTAACACAAGTTCCGATATTGGCCCCCATGATTAAAGGAATACCGGCCTCTAGGGTTATTAAGTTTTGTTGAGCAAGCACCATGGCCATACCAACTAAAGCAGCACTACTGTGTATTAATGCTGTTAAAATTGCTCCTACTAAAACTCCCATGAAAGGATTTTCTAAACTTTTTAATATTTCAATTACACCAGGGTATGTTTGTAATGGTGCCATGGCATCACTCATAATTTTCATACCGTAAAATAATAATCCTCCTCCGAAAAGCATATCGCCAATTGATTTTATGTTATCTTTTTTTCTAAAAGTTCGAAGAATAAATCCAATGATTATTAAATATAAGGCCCAATCGGTAATTTTAAATGCTAATAATTGTGCCGTAACTGTTGTTCCTAAGTCCGCACCAAGAATTACTCCAATAGTTTGTACAAACCTCATTAATCCAGATTGTACAAAACTTACAAGCATCACAGTGGTAGCACTACTTGATTGAATTACCACAGTGACAAATGCCCCAATCGATAGGCCTATAAAACGATTTTGAGTTAGTTTTGCTAAGACACTTCTAATTTTTTCACCAGCACTCTTCTTAAGCCCTCGTCCCATACGATCTATACCGTGTAGGAAAAAGACTACTCCACCAAGAAGTTCAACTATCATTAAGACCCAATTAAGTGTACTTCCATCATGTATCATATTATTATTCACTCATAAGGTTACTTATTCCTATTTTCAATTCTACATTGAGTATTAAAATCTTTCTATAAAATCTATATAATTAGATGATGAATGAAAGAATAAAAAATAAAAAAATAAAATAAATAAAATAAATA
>JADGAM010000043.1:0-1249 GCA_015232015.1 Oligoflexia bacterium
TAGAGATACTCTAAGATCTTCAGGTGCTAAAAAGCTTGGAGAAAACCAAATTCCACCAGGGGGAGAAAAAATAGATCCCACTCTTCAGGGATTACTACGTACTAAATTTAACAAACTACTTGAAGCATATAACGGAATGTTACACTATCGTGAAATTTTAGAAGAATTAAGGAAAATATCATCTGAACTGGCCAAAAAACCATTATCAGAAAAAGAGCAAGCGGATGCCAATTTAAGTTATACCGAATTGTCGCGAGAAATAGATGGATGTATTTCTGAATGTCCCACTTGTAAGATTCTTCTACCCAAGATTATGAGCTGGAGAAAAGATGTTTTAGATGTGCTTGGAAAACATGTAGAAATGGTTGGAAAATTAAAAGAAATGAACAAGAATTACCTCGAATCTTCGGAGTTGTCTTCTACTTTTCAAAAATATGCAAATGCGTCCTATGCTAAATTTTTAAAAGAAAAAAATTCTTTAATAGAAAGATTAGATCGCAGTAATCCCCATACTGATTTTAACAGCATAAAACAGGATAAGTCTTCTACAGAACATCTTCTCCAAGGACTTAAAAATGGAGGCACTTCAGAAAGTGTTCTAAAAGAAATATTGCTATCGAAAGGAGACCAATTGAGCACACAACAGAAAGAGATGATTTATAAAGCATTGGTCTTATTTAATGAACAAGAAGAAGTTTCTCCAAAGAAGAAAGTTTCTTCACCCATGCCACCATCGGCCCCTACACTTATAAGTCTTCTTGATAATCTTAATAATGTTAAGACAGAATCTATCATTGAAACAATCAAGCAAATCGAAGATGAGCAAGAAAGATCCAGGTTTATAAAAAATTTAAAAGAAGCAGCTGAAAAACATGGTTCATCACAAACGATAGAAATTTACCAGGCAATATACGGATACCAAAAATTCAGTGAACATAACAAACAACTTGAACGCCTTAAAGAGTCACCTTACCTAAAAATTGGAGCAAAAGTCGAAGAAGCACCTACTGCCACTACCACAGTATCAAGTGCAAAAGATGAAGTTCAGAGGGAAAAGACAACTGTAAGGCCAAAAGAGGCAAGTACTCAAAATGCTACCAAAGAAGAAGATATAGCTTTGGTCTTGAAAGATTTTCCGGAAGTTCCTACACATCCACTGGTGATTCCAGGTGACAAAGATAGTTCGAAAAACACTAGTCAAGAGAGCAGAAAAAAAATCGTTGTAGTACAGTAGTTTCCTCGACTAACA
>JADGAM010000043.1:1281-25259 GCA_015232015.1 Oligoflexia bacterium
AGAAACTAATTATTCGAACATAATATTAAATATGCATTTGAAACAAATACTATTAAAATTATTCGAGTATTATTACAATCAACACTTCCACTTTTGAGTATTAAAAATATGAAAATGGCCATTGGTTATAGTGACTTCAAAGAAATCATTGATCAAAAATTTGATTTTGTTGATAAAAGTTTATTTGTTAAGGAATTTTTTGATGATACTTCCGCCAAAGTATCAGTGATTACACGTCCTAGCAGATTTGGAAAAACTTTAAATCTATCTATGCTGAGGTATTTTTTGGCCGCCGAAGTTGGAGGAGAGTCCACTAAGGGATTGTTTGACAATCTTAAAATTGCTAATTGTAGTAACGATATAAATGGTACTAACTACCTTTCATATCAAGGGCAACATCCGGTTATTTTTCTAACTCTTAAAGATGTTAAAGAAACTTCATATGCCAATGTGATAAACAAACTAAAAGTAGTTATCCAAAACTTATATGGAGAACATCGGTATCTGATGAGATCAGAGCGGCTAGAAGCAGATGAGAAAAATATTATTCAAAAAATGATAGATAATGAAGCAGAAGTAGTAGATTTAGAGTTCGCTCTGCTTCGATTAAGTAATTATCTCTTCAAACATTACAATAAAAAAGTTTATATTCTCATCGATGAATACGATACTCCAATTCAGTCTAGTTATATTGCAAATTATTACAAAGAAATTATGAATTTGATGAGAGGAATGTTAGGTGCTGCTTTAAAGGACAATCTTGCTTTAAATCGAGCAGTTATTACAGGAGTGATAAGAGTTGCAAAAGAAAGTTTATTCTCAGGACTAAATAATGTTAAAATTTATTCTGTAATGCAATCCAAGTACAGTCAATACTTTGGTTTTACAGAGGAAGAAGTAGATGATTTGTTAAAAAAATCAAAAATGATTGATCGTACTTTAGATGTTAAAAAATGGTATAATGGATATAAATTTGCTGAAACAACTGTTTATAATCCATGGTCAATAGTTAATTTTATTGAAAGTAATGAATTGCAACCATATTGGGTCAACACCAGCGACAATGCTTTAATTCGAGATGTAGTTATTCATTCATCTAGTGAATTCAAAACAAATATTGAAGAATTATTACTTGGAAAAACTTGTGAACAATTAATTGATGAGCATGTAGTTTTTGGTGATCTCAAGCAAAACAAAGGGGCCGCGTGGAGCTTACTAGTAAGTGCTGGATACCTTAATGTGCTTTCATTCAAAACAGTCAGACAAGGTTTAATATGCCAACTATCAATTCCAAACCAAGAAATCGCTAGTGTCTATTCAAATATGATTGAGATGTGGTTAAGTGCTGATAGGGGTATACAGTGGTACAACAGTTTTCTAAATAATCTTCTTTCTGGAAATATCCGTGAATTTGCAGAGGGATTAGAAAAGTTATTAACTCAAGTGTCGTCTGTATATGACATGGCATCTGAGCCAGAAGCGTTTTACCATGGGTTGATGTTGGGATTAACTGCCAGTTTGGATCATACCGTTTATGAACTCAGCTCTAATCGCGAAGGTGGTTATGGTCGCTATGATATTGCTATAACACCAAAAGATGATAATAAATTGGGTATTATCTTAGAGTTAAAAAGCATAAGCAATGAAAGTAACAGAAAAAGTAACAGAAATATAAAATCACTGACATTGTTATTAGAGAGAAATGCTAAAGAGGCCTTGACCCAAATCGATGAAAAAAATTATGTAGGTGGGATGCTCCAGCGTGGAATTAAAAAAATAATTAAAATGGGAATTGCTTTTGCTGGTAAACGCTTTCAAATTGCTACCGCCACCATACCCAGTGAAAAAGCAAAAAAAGTTGTTACCAAGACCAAGACAACCAAAATAATTAAAGTGCCTCCGACCGCCAAAAAAATTTCAAAAAAACAAAAAACTAAAAAATCCAGTAGAAAAAGCTAAAAATACACTCTTAGCAAAGAGAATAAGAGAATAAGTGCCACACCACTTTTGAGACTAAGTATGTTGGCAAACCAAGTCCCAAAAGTGGCGTGGCACTTAGCCTTGGCCTTAGCCTTGGCACTTAGCCTGTAATTACTTAATTTAAAGGTAGAGAATTTTACTGTCAAAGTCGCTGAAAAATAACAGTTTCAAGTGTGTATGCCCTTAAAAATAGACACGGCCTCACGTCGATAAATTTTCTTTAGATACGTATGTGTTTAAAAAAAAACAATTCGTAAAACAAATAAAGATTCCTTTTGGTCGAAAGAGCGAACTGGGACAAAATAGTAACTATAGTAAATGTAAATAACAATTATTATAAAAAACACTAAGGAGCCACTATGACTTTTTCTTCTAAAATTTTCAAATTGGGTCAGTTCTCAATGTTGTTGTCCCTGTTTTTATTTTCCCTAACTTTTGTGCAGGCGATGGAAGTAGTAAGACCGAAGACCTCGAAGGTTAAGGTCGATGACGTAAAGGCAACAACGGTGCCAGAGGTCGTGATCGTGCAAGCACCAGAACCAAGCACTGAAGTTCGCTCGCCAAAAGATGTGAAAGCAGAAAAACTAGCCCTCTTAGAGACGATGATATCTGCTTATGAAAGCATTGATATGAGTAATGTCGATAAGTTTAAGAAAAAAATTTATCCGGAAATGCAAAAGATTTGTCAAGAACACAACATTCAACTAAGTGATGTACTTGCATCCCCGCAAATATCTAAAGAGAGTCAAAACAAAATTCGTTTATTGGCAAAACTAACTAATAAAAACAAAAACACTCCAACAACCAAGACACAGGTGATTGTTAAGAAAAATTGGGAAGAAGCATGCCCGTGGAATTTAAATCCCGTATTACGAACATGCAACTTATATGAATTTTCCAAAGAGCTTAAAGATTTTTTTGAGCAAGCATATGATAAGACGATCTATAGCTCTCAGGTTCGTTTTGAAAATGTGATAGAAGGAAATGTTCCTGGCACACTTGTAGGAATAAAACCATATATTGAAAAAGAAAACGAGAAAGGAGAAAGAACAAAGATTTACTATGGATTAGAGGGAACCGATCCTGATGAGGTGATAGAGCGTATGGGCATTATAGGAGAGGTTGTCACTAATGAAAAAAGTAAGAATAAAGAAAAGATGGTGACAACGAAAGAGGTAGGAGGATTTTTTTCTGGTGAAAAACTGGTGTCTCTAAAAGATGGTAAGGTAGAAATTGTTAAAGGCCGAAAGATGATAGAAGCAATAACCTTTAGACCGTTTAAAATAGCAGAGATAAAAAATAAAAAGAGACAAGAGGTCGTAAAATCGTTACTACAGGCCATAAAAACAAATGACTCTTTGAAAGCAAAACGCCTCCTTGAGGAATTACCTGTAGAACTGAGCATAAGCAAGGTAGAAAATGAGATACAAAAAGTAGATCAAACAATAGAAGAGCAAGCAAAGATTTTGATGACAAAAATGGACGAGAGACAAAATTTGGCGGAAAAGTTTTTAGAGGCCTGGCAGAATAGTAACGTTAGTACAGAGGTGGAAAAGTATAAGCTCTTATCAGTTGTGATTAAAAAGCTATTGCAAGATATTGAACCATCGGCCGATGTTTCAGATTTCTTGAATCTTGCAAGCATAAGCAAAAACAAAGAGAGTGGAAACAACTTACTTAGCAATGCGATCCTTTCCGGTGACAAGGATATGGTCAAGATATTAATGAAAAAGTATCCTCTCTTGTTAACCGATGATGATCTTCGCTTTAATATAAAAAATGATACAGCTAGAGATTTAGCAAAAGCTGCACTTCTTAATGTAAAGAAAGAGCAATCAACAAATAGCGCTGAAATTATAAACAGAAGGGAAATAGCAATTCTGTTAGATGAACATTATACTTCCAATAAACTTTATTTTAAGGATTTAGAGCACATCAAGGACATTACTCCTAGAGATTTTACAAAAATGCAAGCACTCCTAGCAGAAATCGAAAGTGCGATCAGCAGTAAAAAGATTGCCGAAGCAAATAAGTCTGAGACTGTTCTCATAGATGAGGTGCAGAAGATGATTTCAGATGAGAATAATCGAATCCAAGAGATAAGTGTAGCACAAAAAGATATATCACAAATGTATATTAAAAACAATTATGATTCCGATTATTCGATTGAAAATATACGTAAATTTATTTTCAATGGGGCCCCCATTAAGGAAAGAGTGGATGCTGTTCGATTACTTACAAATGCAAAAAAACATTTTAGTGTAAATGATATTCTGGCCATAACTATTCCCGAACAAGTCCAAGTTTTAGAGATGTATATTAATAGCGGTTATGATTTATCAACGTACACAGTTCGTCGTATAGCAGAAATGATTTTCAGTGGGGCCCCCATTAAGGAAAGAATGGATGCTGTTCGATTACTTACAAATGCAAAAAAACATTTTAGTGTAGGTGATATTCTTTCAGTAAAGTAAATTAATCCGTGCTGTACCACCTGATGAAGCAAGGTGCGAATAAGCGAATGCGAATAACGAATAAGTGCCACTTTTGGGACTAGGTATGTTGGCAAACCAAGTCCCAAAAGTGGCGTGGCACTTAGCCTTTCGAAGAAATAGGAGAAATAGGAGAAATGAATATATCAATATCAATAAAAAAAATTCTTTTTACAATAGGAGCGATAATTTTTTTAAATTATCAGATATCTGCAGATGAATTAGTAATCACTCAACATCATAAGATCAATAAAGGATATTCATCTAGCTATCAACCAAAACAAAGTGGAGAAATTGTTACTGATAAAAATAATTATAATGATGATTATTTTAGTGAAGATGGCTCTAAATCATTAACAGAAAAATTAAATGTATCCAGAGGTATATTAAATGAAGATGAAAAACAATTTATTGATCTTAGGGAATATTTTGAAATTTTAGCATATGAAAAGAAAGCTCCTCGTTGGGTCGGTAATTGTGATAAATGGAGTGCAGCTGCCTTAGATGATACAATCAATTCTATATTAAACAACACAAAAGGAATTGTTTGTAATGGAGTGATATTAAAACCTAAGGATTTAAAAGAGCTATTTACTGCGATATATCCTACAAACCCTGAAGAATCAATTTTCTATGGTAAAAAATATGTTAAAGATGAAAGTCAGACGAAAAAATGGAATGAGATGGATGATAAATTAGAAAATTTTTTTGGTTTTACATCTTTTCTTCCTCATATATTTCACATAAATGCACACGAAAATTTAAGTAAAGATCAAGGTGTAGTAATAGATGATGAACCTAGTAGCGATGAACGGTGGAATCAGCCTATTGTAGAAGTTAATAGCATAGTTAAAGTTCTTCCTGCAACTATTACAGGAACTTATATTAAATCACACCAAGATGTGATTTACGAAGCAGATGTATATGCACCAATTGCAGGAAAGAAAAACCCCAATTATAAAAATATAATGAATAATTTGAAATTGATTAAAAGTTATTCAACTATATTTAAAAATTTATATAATAAAAGAGACAAAGATAGCTCCTTTAGTTTGCTTGAGTTTATCAAACAACAAAGTAAAACAGATTTGCCAGAGGATTTTAAAGAAGAAATTTTGAAAATAATTTCTGCAAAACATTTATCTACTGATGATGAAATAATGGCAGAACTTTCCATAGAACGATCTTTACTTTTTAGAAAATCAATACAGTGGGGACTACAATATAATCCTGCTTTTAAAGTTAAATTAGTTACAGATAATGTTAGATATTTAAAAGAGGTTCCCTTTCGTGCCGATAGTGAAACTTTTCATAAAACATTCAATGAACAGGTACCACTAGATCAAACTATAACTTACAAATATTTGGTTTTTGAAAGAGTTGCCAGTGAAGACACTAAGACTACGGTATTTAAATCAGAAATATATTCATATTGGAAGACAGATAAAGAGCGTACGAAGCGCCCTGGTGTAATGTGGAAACCAGTGTGCTATTCAGATAAATGTACAGTGGTAGCAGAGGATTTTCGTAAAAAGGCCTTATCCTTCAAGGGAAAAAATGCAAAATTGGAGCTAAGAATCTTTTTAAAGCAGAATGGATTTAAAACAGAATTATTTGCCTTAAATGAATTGTTGAATTTATTTAAGAAGTGTATTCCAATAGAAAAGGCCAAAGAAGATATTCAAGCACTTTTTAAACTTATTGATTCAATTGATGACAACAAATTTGTTGAAACTGATGTAAATAAAGTTGTTGAAAAATTAAAAGATTTAATAGCTAGAAAAATTCCCTATAGTTCGAACGCACTGGGAGAGCACTTTAAAACGAAACCGAAATTAATAGAAATTGTAAAAACAAAATTTTAAAAAATAAAATAAAATAAAATAAAATAAAATAAAATAAAAATTTCCAGGCCCTAATACAGTTTACTTTTGTTGTTTTTATTAGGGCGAATATAAAGATAATTTTGGGTAATGGTAGTAATTCGTTCAAAAATGCTTTTCTCTTTTGGCATTATCCCCCCTCCTCGAAGAATTTTGGCCTTAGAAAATGGATTAGAAAAACCAATGCCTCCTTTTCCTACTACTAATAATCTTTTGATAATTCTTTCATGACAAGAGACCATCCCATAAAAAACATCGTTTGTTGCTGTTAAAATCTTTATAGATGTTTCTAATTTTTCTTTTAAAATGAGGGCCAAACAATAATTTTTTTTAGAATTTTGATTATTTTGAGAGTAAATTTGTAACGCGAGTTTTTCAGCATCAATTCTTATCTCTCTTTTAATTTTTATATGATTAATATAATTGGAAATTTTATTAGCAGTTGAATTGGAATTGGAATTGGAATTGGAATTGGAAGTTGAAACTTGTTTGTTAAATTCGTACTCACATAATTCAGGTAATAAATTCTGTCCAGCATTTGGATTAGGAGCATTTAAATACCTTGATAAGTGTTCAATCATTGTTTGAAAATAGCTAACATGAAGTGAGATTTTTTTATTAATTACTTTTAATTTTTTTACAATAAGTTTTAATGAAAACAAACCAGAGGCATCGTTATTTCTATAATCATTATCAAAATCTTCAAACTCTTGACTAATTTTTGTTTCATCAACATTAATTAAAATGTCATTTTTTCCTCTCAAGGATTTTGAAAGCTTACTGATTTCATCAAATAACAAGTCACTGCTGTTGCCGTCACCACTATCTTGGTTTTGATTCCCATTCCTTAATGCTTCGATAGCATAAAGCAAAGAAAGAGTTTTTTCATATTTCCTAACCAACTGATTTTGATTTTGAGTCTTCATGGTGCATGTTTTAGGATAAAATTCATAGATAGAATTATCCATTCTAATTCCCAGAGTACTTTTGTTAATTATGTTGGTTAGAGCGGTTATGTTTAAGTTGGTTTTATTGGTAGCAATGCTTGCTTGAAGGTTTTGAAGCTGAGTGAAAAATATCAATAATAAAGTAAATAATAAAATAAAAACTTCATAAAATGTCCTACGAATATTTTTTTTCATTAAAGATTAAAAATTAAAAATTATATATTTCTTTATATTTATTTTCCAAATAATCAAGTAGCGGCCTTGTGTTTAATTTCTCACCTGTTATTTCAAGTAATAACTCAGGGACACTTTTTTCTTTACCTTTTTGATATATCTTTTCTTTTAACCAACCAGTAAGCTCTTTTAAATTACCCTTTTCAAATTTATAGTTAAGATTTCCAAGTTCTTTTGTGGCCTGCTTGTAAAATTGCAATCCATAAATATTTCCAAGAGTGTATGAAGGGAAGTATCCCATCATACCACCAGACCAATGAACATCTTGTAAAATACCTTCAGCATGATCTTTAGGAGTAACACCTAAGTATTCCTGGTATTTTTGATTCCAAATTTCAGGGAGGTCAAATACTTTTACCGATGAATCATTAATAATTAATTTTTCAATTTCAAAACGAATTATGATGTGTAGGTTGTAAGTTAATTCATCCGCCTTTAATCTTACAGGAGAAATTATTATTTCATTAAATGCATAATAAAGATCTTCAACAGATACTCCTACTAATTCTTTGGGAAAATAACTTTTTAGTATTGGATAGTAATGAGTCCAAAAAGAGCGACCTCTACCGATTATATTTTCAAATAACCTTGACTGGCTTTCATGAATTCCCATGGATCTTGCTTCACCCAAAGGAGTTCCATACCATTCTACAGGTAGGCCAAGTTCATAGAGCGCGTGTCCACCTTCATGAATAGTTGAAGTTAATGATTCCAAAAAATCCTTTTCACACATTCTGGTAGTGATTCTTACATCTGTGGGATGAAGACTAGTAGAAAAGGGATGTGCCGATTTATCTTGGCGAAGATAATTAAAATCGATACCCATTGCTTCTAAAACTTTAAGTCCAAAATCCCATTGTTTATTTAAATCAAAAGTGTGAGTAACATTTTTTAATCTATTTTCTTTTCCAAAATTGGGGGAGGCCTTAATTTTATTTAATAATTCAAGAGTACCTTTTTTTAAATCTTCAAATACTATGGATATTTCATCTTGAGTGGTGCCTGGCTCATATTGGTCTAATAGAGCATCGTAAGGGGCCTTGCTCCATCCGATGTAATCTGCTTCTTTTCTTTTTGCATCTATGATTTTTTCTAAGTAAGGAGCAAATAAGTTAAAATCTTTTTTCTCTTTGGCCTCTTCCCATACATGCATTGCTTTTGGTAACAACTTTGATAATTCAGCTACAAATTCAGTAGGAAGTCCATTAGCAATTCTCCATGAACGGTATGTCTCTTTTAATAATCTTTTTTCTTTTTCAGTATAATTAGTAGTGCCAGCATCTTCTTTATCTTTTTTGTCTTTTTTATCTTTTTTGTCTATTTTGTCTGTACGAATATTACCTGTATTTAAATCAACGTGTTCTGAAAGTAATGAACGGATTTTTTCGCCAGTGTGTTTTTCATGAACTAATCTTCCAATTAATGCCATCTGTTCGCTTCTAATATCAATTGATTTGTTAGGCATATAGGTTGCCCTATCCCAATCGAGTAGTGCGCTGACGGCATTTAAATGGGCCAATTCTTTTAGTTCGTTTACCAGAGGTTGAAGTTGGTTATTGATTGGCATAGATGTTGGCGTTGAAGTTGTCGTTGTCGTTGAAGTTGATATTGTCATAGGTAAAGCTCCTTCACATACACATATGTTAGTTTAAAAAAATCACAAAGGGGAGAAAACATAAAGTCTATTTCTCGAAGAAAATACTGCTAATTTGTCTTTGCTTATAGCAGGATTTCCAAATATCAAAGAGTAACGATGTCCTAATGAAAATTCATCTACAATTTCAAGGCTATTTGGATTTAATAAATAAAAATTACTTCCTTGGGTGGTGGCCAAAATATTATTTTGCCATGAAAGTAGACTTAAAATAGGAACTTTGAAATTTTTTGTCTCTATAATATTTCCATGTTTATCTAATTTTAAAATATTGCCATTATCAGTTCCAATTATCATATTATCGTTTACAAACAATGGTGGTCTTGAAATTTTGTAATCAAATTTTCTTAAAATTACGCCAGTATCAGGATTTAATACTGTAAGTACTCCAGATAGAGAGGCAATATAAATTAAACCATCATGAAATGTTGGAGTCATATCCACATCGATAAATTTTGAACCAACAGAAATATTTCTTTCCCATATCAATCCTCCATCATCAGCAGATAAGGCGATAACATTTCCATCGGCCAAACCCACAAAAACTCTGTTCTTAAAATATACTGGAATTGAAGATGAGTGGATGGTTGTCTTTAAAGAGACAGTACGATTATAGTTCCAAAGAATTTTTCCTGTATTTGCATCAAGAGAATATATCTTGTGACTGCGAAGTTGAACATATGCTCTTTCTTTATCATCAAAGATCGCAGCTGTTTCAATACTATCTCCGAGGTCAACTGCATATACAATTTCACCAGTCACATGGTTTCTTGCTATAAATCGTCCTTCGGCAGTACCATATATCACCATATCTTTAAACATTGCAGGCGGAGTAGTGATCTCATTTTTTTCTTTTGCATTCCAAAGCTCTTTGCCATTTTCAATATTGTAGGCATGAATATAACCACTACCATCGCCCATAAAGAGTAAATCTTCATAGATCATAGGGGCCAGAAATGATATTGGAAGATTTCCAGTTTCGCTCTTGGGATCAAGGTTTTTTATCCAGAGAGCGCGAAAGAAATGTTTGTTCTTTGGATTATTGTGAGAACAACTGCCAAAGATTAATCCAAAGATTAATACTGATACTAAGAAAGAAAGTGGTATTAGATGAAATCTCATAAATTAAGTTATTCCCAATTAAATTTTAATGGTTATTTATTATTATTATTATAATTATAATTGTTTTAAATAAAGCTTTGCTATTTTTACATAACTAGTTGAAGGAAATTTTTCTTCTATATAACCTAGATTGGCCTTGGCCTTATCTTTTTTACCAACTTGTAGGTAAAGGCGACCTAGATCAAAATATATTTTTGCTTCCAGGATTTTTACATTAGATTTTATTAACTGTTCTAAAACCTCAATGGCCTTATTACTATCTCCCATATCTTCATAAATAGCTGCTAAGTATTGAGAGAGAAAATATTGAATGAATGTATTTGCGCGGAAACGATCTAAGAGTGGTGCTGCTATCTCTTGAGCAGCTGTAAAATCTTTCTTTGATATTAAATAATCTAGGACTTCAGTTGCCGCAAAAAATATTTGTTCATTTTTTCCAACACTTTTATTTAGATCATTCCATTTTTTCAAAAATTCGTCTTTATTAATTTTATTAGTCTTAAATTCTGCAATAGCATTGTTTTTAAATTCATATATCAAATTTGATTGATCTTGATTTTTTTTGTTTAAGTAAGTTTTAATCGCCCCAATACTAAATGCTGCTACAATTATAAAAGCAATGGAAATTGAGATTGCTCTCCAATGTTTGAGTACAAATGTTCTTACATCAGAAGATTGCCTGGTTTTAGCTCTTAGAGCTTGAGGTGTCTGCGGATTGTTAGACTTAGCAGTAGGAGTAGGATTAGCAGTAGAGTTAGAAGTAGGAGTAGAAGCAGATTTTTCGTTTGTTTTCATAGTTGTTGTCCTTGAACATTTAAGAGTACTTGTTCTTTTTAGTAAAATAGAATTTATTTAAAAAAAATTATCCATAATAAGAATCCATAGCATTGGAATTTCTATTTTTCAATTGGCATCATCATAATCGTTTATGTATTATTTTTATATTGAATGACTGATAGCTAAAAGGAAAAAATGGGGGTGTTTATGTCTGGGGTGTTTATGTCTAGAAATAGTAGTATAAATTGTGTGTGTGTATTTTTGTTTGTTATTTTTGCGTTACTTAGTGCTTGTTGGCCAGATGATAGCGAAGCGGTGGTTTTAAAAAATAGATGGGGAGTAGGGATGAGCAATCAACTTAAAAGTGATATTCCCTCTATCTCTTTAAAATTTAGGAAGACAGAGCAATTTGCTTGGTCAATGATGTTTGGGGTGAGTACTAAAGATTCCCAGGGTGGATATGGCGCTGGACTAAAAGTTTATAGAATGCTTTTTTTAGAGCCATATTTAAATTTTTATTCTTCCTTGATGGGTGCTCTTATCAATAAAAAAACCACTACCAGATCCGAACGAGGTTTTCAATTTGATGGAACTCTTGGTTCGGAGTTTCATTTTCAAGGGTTACATAGCATTGGTTTTAGTTTTGAGTTTGGAGTATCTGTAAATAAAATTGGTGATGAATTTAGTATTGAAACTGTGGGATATCATTTTATTCAGGCAGCAGTACATTTCTATATTTAAATTTAATCAACTGATAGTTGATAGCTGATAGCTGATAGCTAATAGCTAAACTTATAAATATTTTTTACAAAGATTATAATCGGCCTTAACCATCATGGAAACTAGATTTTCAAAATCTACTGTTGATTTCCATCCCAGAAGTTTCTGCGCTTTACTCGGATCTGCCATTAAAGGATATTCCTCCGAAGGCCTAAATAATTTTTCATCAACTATTACATGATCTTGGTAATTTAAATTTAGTTCTTTAAAAGCAATCTCTAAAAACTGACGAACGCTGTGTAATTTTCCTGTTCCAATTACAAAGTCTTCAGGAGAGGGAAGTTCTAGCATTCTATAAATGGCCTCAACATAATCTCCAGCAAATCCCCAATCTCTCTTGGCCTCAAGATTGCCAATTTTTAGTTCTTTTTCTAATCCCAACTTAATTTTGGCGGCCGCCAATGTTATTTTTCGAGTTACAAACTCATTACCTCGTCTTGGAGATTCGTGATTATATAAAATTCCCGTACAGGTAAAAAGATTATTTGATTCTCGATAATTTCTTACTAATTCAAATCCCACCATCTTGGAAATGCCGTAAACTGCTCGTGGATGAAATGGAGTATTTTCATTTTGAGGAGTACTTTTTGCTCGTCCAAAGATCTCTGAAGAACCAGAAAAATAAAAACGACATTCAGGAACAATATTTTTTATGGCAGAGAGCAGATGGTATGTGCCATTAATATTGGCGTTCATCGTCTGATATTCATCATCAAATGAGTATGAAACAAAACTTTGGGCCGCAAAGTGATAGCAATAGTCTGGTTTTACTTTTTGCAAGATTGCATAAATAGCTGGAAAACTTTCCATTGATCCAACATGAAGATTTATCTTTGATTCAATGTTTTGAATTCGCCAAAATTTTGTAGGATCTTCCAGAGTTGTTCTTCTTACAATTCCATGAACCTCATGGCCTCTCTCTAACAACAATTCTGCTAGATAGCTACCATCTTGACCTGTAATACCTGTTATTAATGCTTTCTTTTTATTATTTGAGCACATATTTCTTATTATCTTACTTATCTTATACTATCTTATTTTATTATCTTAGTTATCTTATTATCTTCACTTAATATTCTTTTTTTAAGTAAACGCAGTAAAGTAATTGCACTCATCATCATCTCTTTTTTATTTATCTTAGATTGACCTAAAATTCGGTCGGCAAATACAATTGGAAATTCTTTTAATTTATTAGTTTGCCTTACAATATAGTAAAGCACCTCTACTTGAAAAGAGTAGCCTGATGATCTAATTTTTTCCATTGGTAATTTTCTTAAAAGTTCAGTTCGAAATCCTCTGTAAGCAGTAGTGCATTCATATAAAGGAATTCCTGCCATATTTCTGGCACCCCAATTTGCAACTTTACTTATTATAGTTCGATATAATCCATATTGGCATTTACCGCCCTCAATATATCTTGAACCGGTTACAAAATCGTTTTCCTCAAGTAATTTTGCAATAATGGGTAATTCCTTTGGGTCATGTGAAAAATCAGCATCCATTATAATTATGGCATCAAAATTATTTTCAACAGCATATTTCATCATGGTGAGTGTGGCCGAGCCTAGACCTAATTTGCCTGGCCTTCGTAAAATTCTTAGGTGAGGATCACTACTCATTAGACGATCCACAATGGTAGCAGTTCCATCAGGGGAATTATCATCTAATACAAGAATTCTTTGATTAGGAATATTTTGATGAATTTCAGTGATCAGTCGTTCAATATTTAATGCTTCATTGTAAGTGGCCACTCCAATAACAATTTTCACTTCTATCTATATCCTCTGTAAAAAAGTTAAAAAAATTTATCTGTAAAATCTTGTCTCTAAAATCTTGCTATCACACTCTTTTTATTTTGAAAAACCATAAAATAATAATTGGTGTTATCCAGACAAAATAGTGCGTAGGAGTCATTTTGGAGGTGATTAAAAAAATTATAAGGGCCAGAGATGGTAATGCAAATCCATTCTCTAAATTAAGTTCGCTACTTTTTTTTCTTCCAATTAAACTCAAAATAATAATAACAACAATTCCCAAAAATGGAATGATCTTTCTTATTAGAGGTGGAAAATAAGATAAAAGAGAAGTTTCTCTCGTCGGTCTAATTAGATTGAACTCAACCGCCTGGGTCATAAATGAGTTAAAATCAGCGATCAAAAAAGGTAAAACTCCCAGGGCAAAGACAAGCAATGCAAATAAAATAATTCGATATTTTTTTTGAACCAAATAAATAAGAACAAAGAGAGATGCAGGCAGTTGTTTGACCAGTAAAGATAAACCAAGCATTATTGCAGATTCCGCTATTGCAGATTTTGTTTTTGAAGATTTTGCTTTTGAAGAGGAATTTTTTTCATTGCTTTCTTTGCTTTCATTACTATTCAAATAAATAAGAGAAAGCAATAAAAAGAGGGTAGGCATAGAATCATTTGTTCCTTTATTGAATGATAGTGTAAAGAAAAAATCCGTGGTTAAGAAAGCAATTACTCCTAGGTAGGCGCTACTAGTAAGTGCAGATGTAGATGTAGATGTAGATGTAGATGTAGATGGAGATGGAGATGCATCTGCAGGGAAAGAAGATTTTTTTAAATACAAAAAACAGATGAGTGCTATTAGAATATACACTAAAAAATTTGCAACATAGATACCTTTAAGGTCAAATAGTAGAGTAAAGGGAGCATATAAAAATAGTTGCAGAGGAGTGTATTTATAACCAGCATAGTAAACACTTTTTTCATAGGTTTTTTCACCTATCTTATATTCTTTAGGAATTGGATATGGATCTATATCTGCACTATATGGATTTTTCCTATCAACAAAAAGTACATTTATTGCTTTAAAATTAAGAGTGGCCACATCTTCAATATGTTTTGTGTCACCGTTAAGTCGATAGGCAAAGTGAATAACTCTTAGGGAAATAATTAAGATAATTATAGAGATAATTATTTTTTTGAAAAATTGTTTTTTAGATAGTTCATTGTGTGCAATGATAAACTTGCTATCGAGAGATTTTTTATAAAAGAAATACAATACTAATATCGCTAAGGCCAATAATCTAACAAATGGATTTGAAGCATGAAAGCATTGCTGTATTATCGTATATATTATTAATGGAGCAAAAAAATAAAACATAAATTTTTTTAAAATCAAAAATAAAAAATAAAAAATAAAAAATAAAAAACCAAACAAATTATTAATATAAATGGAAAGAATCAAAACAAGCAAAGGAAAAATATTAATTTTTAGCGCTATAATGATTTTAATATTATCGCTGCGTATTTTTTTTGCATTATATTCTGAGGGGTTTAATCATCCGGATGAGCATTTTCAAATTCTTGAGCCAGCATATGGTCTTATATATCATTATTGGATCAAGACTTATGAATGGGAATTAGGTATTCGCTCTTATTTTCTTCCTTATATTTTTTCTTTTATAATTGCTGGCCTTAAATCTATTAATATTGAACAACCCAGTGAGGTAATAAAATATATTAGACTACTGCTTGTGTTTTATTCTCTATGTGCAATCTACTTCATTTATAGGTTAGGTAGTTTTTTAAATTTACAAAATTTCAAATTTATTCCTATTTTTCTTATGGGTTTTTGGTGGATTGGAGTATATTTTTCTGTTCGAACTATGTCTGAGACAATTTCACTTACGCTAGTACTAGCAGGTTATTACTTTATTTTTAAATCATACAAAAATTCATCTAATAACAATATTATTAATGGTAGTGGCCCCGGTAGTAGTAGCACCGTATGCTTTATTTCTGGAATTTTTATTGGGATTTCCTTTTTAGCGCGATTTCAGTGTGCATTGTTTGCTGTAGCTATAATTGTTAGTTTGCTTTTTCTAAAGGAGTATAAAAAAATCCCTCACTTTATACTTGGTTTTTTGTTAATGATTATCTTTCAAGGTTTATTAGATTACTATACCTGGGGAGAATTTCTTTCATCTCCAATAAAATATTTTCTTTTTAACGTAATTAATAATGGTGCTGCTATAAACTTTGGAGCATCTCCTTGGCATAGATATTTAACAATGTTTAATCGTCAATTCACCTTAGGCGCAGGATTGTTTATTTTAATTTTTTCACTTTATACTTTAAAGTTTAAAGTCATCAAAAAATATCCTTTGCTTATTTTTTTATGGTCTACTCTTTTAATTTTTGGAGGTGTTCATCAAATATTATCTCATAAAGAAGACCGTTTTTTATTACCACTAATTCCTTTTTTTTATCTCATATTTGCTATGGGTTTAAAAATTTACTGGGATGAAAATGCGAATGATAAGGTAAAAAAAAATAAGAGGAAAATTGTAGGTATTATTTGCTGTCTTTCGTTTCTATTCGGTGGAGGTTATAAGTATTATAGAGAAAATTTTAAATTAAACAAAGATATTGTTGATACATATACGTTTTTACATGAAGATGAAAAAATAAAAGGAATAATGATTTTAGGGCGTCCTATTAGTGGAACTGGAGGATATTTTTATTTGCACAAAGATATTCCTCTTTTGATATTTAATAATCTGAGAGAATTTAATAAATTTCAAAAAAACGAAGATAAAGAGGTTAATGAGATTAATGAGGTTAATGACAGGTTATTAAAAAAAATAAATACAGTGATAGTGTATTACGATGGCAATAAAGAAAATAATTTCAGTGATCCAGATATAAATTCACTATCAAAACAATTTAAAAAAATGGGTTTACAATTTAATAAAGTAGAACTTAAAAAAGATGCCTTGGAAATAGGTATTAACAATGTCTATTCTCTTTTATAATTATTTTATATTAGCTTCCTTTAACATTTTTTTTCTTCATATTTTTTTCATTTTTTAACTCACCACTTATATCAGTACTATCAATTTTTTTATCAATTTCATTACCTATATCATTTTTATCGTCATTATCATCCTTGTTGTTACTGTCAGTACTGTTAGTACTACTGCTAGTAATGTTTTCTTCTTCGGCAAATTGAGCAAGACATTGATCTAATGTTTGATTTTTCCCTTCTCTTTGATACCAAATTTCATGTAATAATTGGTTTACATTATTACTAGTATCAATATTTTTTGAGATAAAATTTATATATGTATTTAATGCTAGAGTGTAGTGATTATCTTTAAAGGTTTCTTTATTTTCATCATTCTTATCATTACTACTCATGTCATCACCCTTAATTAATAATTCATTAAGCTCTTTTTCCGCATTTTTTATTCTTGAGTAGAGATTATGTCCCGAATTTAAATTTGTTGTTTCACTTCTTCTTGTATATTCTTTTAAAAATTTAATATGTTCATCTAACTCATTTATTTTTGACTCAGTTTTACTATTATCCCACAGACGATATCCATGTTTAATAATAAGTTCATCATTTGTTATTTTTTTATCGAATAAAGGTAATGAATAGTTTAACAAAAGAGTCTCTCTGGCCAATAAAACGCTAGTAATTCTTTTGGTAAGTAATTCTGGTAATCCAAAAATCTTATCCCCTTCAGAAAATTCTTCAATTGCCTTTCCATAACTATCAACTTTATACCAACTATTTTCTTTTAGCTTAAAAGCATCTTTATTTTTATATCCACGATAATAAAACTCAACTTCACTTGTCCCTTCAGTATCTGTAGACGCATAACTTTTAATATAACTAGATCCCAGATTTTCTACAAGGCCAAAAAAGTTAAGATTTTTTCCATATATACTTCCATTAGGCATAACTATAAGTGAATAGCTTTCTTTTTCTTTAAAAAATTTATTGTTTAATTTTACAACACAATTTAATTTTTGAACATGCTTTAGGTGAGTTTGGTCATCTTCTAAAATAAGTGAAAATTGCTCCTCTGTAATTGTTTTTTTTTCTTTGTGAAAATTTGCAGATAAAGTTCGTAGTGGTAAAAACAAGGCATCGGTTTCCGAAAGAGATGATTCAGGTAGAGGATTGGCATCTCTGGAGCTCCAAAGAACCAGACCTTGATTAATTCTTACATAAAGAAAAAAACCATCAGTACTAATATTAAATTCATTAAAACTAACAGATGTATTGGGGGCCAATCTTACCATAGTTCCATTCATTAAAAATATCCACAAATAGCTATTATCAAGCGTTTGAACTTCATCTCCTTCCTTAATTGAAGAACGATAAGTTGATTTAGCATATTTTGTGCCTCTATAAATTCTGCATTCTCCAACACAAGCAAGTGCTCGTCCCATAATTTCTTTATAAGAATTATCTCTAAATTTCTTTTTCCATAGAGGGTCTTTAATTTTACTATTAAGCTCACTGAGCCAATGACGATAATCTAGCCAATCATCAGCTTTAATTTCATCAAAATTAATTAGACTTTGTTTTTCGCCTTTGTAAATTACATCTTCTAAACATAGTGCTCTTTGAACATTAAATGCAAAAATAAGTAATATACTTAAAAGGTAATGTATATTTATATGTTTTATTCTCATATATATTATTTCGGTAACATTAGATTAGAAAATTATAAAAAAAATAAGTTTAGTGGACATAAAAAACATTGAAATATTTGCCTATAAATTAGTATCATTAAGGAATCAAGAAGGAATCAAGTTCTCAATGATCATTGATTTTTTGTAACTAGTCAGCTAGCTTTGGTAACTGGTCAAGGCCCTGAGGAAATTTTGATTCAGTTTCAGAGGAAAGAGGAGGCTTGCTTCCCGCAAGCCGCACGAATGACGAGGAAAATGGATCAAAATTTACCAGGGACCTGACCAGTTACGATTTTTTAAAATGGAGTTTTCATGACCATACTAAGGTTATTTCTTTTTTTCTCTCTTCTTTTTTTTATTTTCAATCATGAAATAATTTCTAAATCTTTTGCCTCAGATACGTCAGTATCTTCTGGCACGAAAGTAGATAAAGGAGAAATGCTTGCTCCTTGGGTTAACGTAGAGATTACTGATTTGGGAGTTCTTCGTATGAATAAGGGCAAAGGTATAAAGACCGAGCAAAGAAAGGAGCTCTTAAATAGAATAAGAAAGCATTGTTTTTCTAATCGTCCTCAAGCGGTCTTTTATCCAGGAAGTGGTGGTGATATTGATAATGTATTGATTGCTACTGGAGCGAAGGAATTATTTTTGGCCGATGTCTCTAGTGGGATAACTCAAGAAATTTTGAAAGAAAAGCTATTGAATCTTTTTAGTGTTATAGATTCCCCAACAAGGCAAAGAATTCCTTATGTGAGAATTGAAGAAAATATAACAGAATCTTCCACTAAAGTTCCGTCATATAAATTTGTAGTGAAAAAATTAGATGATGAATTAGAAACCCTACTTACTGTAAATTTTGTCAAAAATTCACATGATGAAGCTATTGATGAACATAAATCTAACGATCAAAAATTCGATGTTATTTTCGACAAAGAATCCTGGTTAGATAAGGCCGCTCCAGGGATTGAAGGAAAATTATTAGCGCAACTAAATACTAATGGTTTTTGGATTACAAACCATCTACCATCCACAGTTAAATCACCAGTTTTAAGAGAGATTTATAATGCTATCGGATTGACAGAAATTACAGGCAATTTAGATAGAGAAGATGAACTTCCTTTAAGTACCCTTCCCTACGGTTATTCTCAGGTGCGAATATTTAAAAAAGAGAGAAAGTGTCAACTTAGCAGAGATGCTTATACCGAGATCATGAAATTCGTTCAAAAAATTAATCCTCTAGTGAATTTATTAGAACATGATTTCAATCGTACAGAATACGAACAGGAGAAGAAAAAACTTGAAAAATTTGGTAATGATGAAAAAATAAAAGAAAAATTTAAAGAAAAATTTAAAGAAAAATACATGGGAGCAGTTGTGTTTGATGTTGAAGGCACAATGGAAGGTACTTTAGAGAGAGAGTTCAATATTTTGATAAATGCTATCGGAAATAGTGAGAAAGAGGGGGAGATGAAGCGTTTACTGCGATCTACAAAAGATAAAATCAAGCAACTAGTAAAATCTAGAAATGAGGACGATTATTATTCGTTATTTTATTAGATTCCTAAGAGGCGCACATTCTATCCAAAATGACCATATTTTCATCTTTAATAAATTTTTTAAAATAACATCATTAAGTTCAATTTTAAATTTAAGTTGATGATCTTTATTATTCTTTAGGAAAGTAAATTTTATTAATTGATTAACCAATTATTTATTTACGTTATATAAAATGGATACTAATTCCGCGGAAATACTAATTGCAATTTCAGCAGGAGATTTACCACCAATAGAATATCCAATAGGGCAATGTATTTGTTCAATTTTTTCAGAAGAAAAACCTTTTTGTATAAGATCATCTTTTACTATCAGCCACTTTGATTTACTACCCATCATACCAATATATTTAGTACTTTTATTCATAACAAGTTCTAGAATATTTCTATCTAATACATGACCAGGAGTCATAATAACAACATATGATTTATTTTTATTCCAATTGATTGAATTAATAAAGTCCTTCCAATGCATTTTATGTCTAGTAACATTGGGAGGAAGTTTCTCAAGCCAATCAACTCTTTCATCAATAACATGGAGATTAAAAGGAGTTTCTTGTAATACGCTAGTAAGTGCTAAACAAACGTGGCCAGAACCAAAAATATAAACATCTGGGTTTGTATTAATAATTTCTACTAAAACCTCTGCACTACCTCCACAGATCATATTGAGATCATTATTTAAAGAAAATTCTAATCTATGTATCCCCTGTACTTCTTGTACTCCTTGAATTTCTTGAACTCCTTGTGTTTCATCGCTTTCTTCTTCCAACATTTTAATAACTTTACCAATAACTTCTTTTTCTAAGGCCCCTCCTCCTATGGTTCCAAAAAATTCTTTTTCAGTTAGGACAATCATTTTGGCCCCAATTTCTCTAGGGGCCGACCCATTAATATTGGTCACTGTTACTATTGCAAATTTTCTATTCTGAGTAAGCAATTCCTGGGCCTTTAATATCCAATTCCAAGTTAAATTCATAGGTGATTTCCAGTTATTTTGTTGTAATTTTTTTGGTAATAATCTATTTGTTAGAATTTTAATATAAACAAATTCAAGTGAAAAATTCAAGATTTTTGTTGTTTATTGTAATTCTTTCATAGGAAAAAAAGATTTGTATAAAAATATAACAAAGAGTTTTATTTGACGCTATTAAAGTATCAATGTAGCATGCCCCCTTCCCTTGAGCAGCTGACCTATTGGTCCATTTTTATTCTTAATAAAATATTTTAAAAAACGAGTTTAGGCAATGAATTTTGATTTAATTATAAAATTGAAAAAAATTAGATGTATAATAATATTACATTTAATTACGATATTGTTTTTTTCTTTTTTTGAAATTACCATTGCTATTTCCGCTGCTACCTCTGACAATACTACTACCTCATACATAAATAAAATTGACAATCTCTCTACTGATCAAAAAAAAGAAGGAAAAATTGCTCTTAAATTGGCCTTAGATACTGATATTGGCATTTATGATGGAGTTAATTTTTCGACTGCTTACTCTTATGTTGTAAGAAAAATGGATGATTCTGTTCCTCACCTAGGTGATAATGATTCATTTGAAAGTAATAAAAATAAATTTGTACGTTTAGACCAAGTGAAACTAGCTACTACTCTCTCGTTTGGAGAGGGAGCACTTCTTTCAACAATCTCGCCAGTAAATATAACTTTAAATGCTGGTAGTGAGCTTTTTTCATTGCGCTTTTTTGATAATAAGAAGGAGGCCTTAAAAGCAAAGGTATTTAATAGAAAAAATTTGCCAGTTAATGCTCAAAAGGCCCAATCTTTAAGTGTTGGTGAAATGATCGTTTTTTCATCTACATTAAATATGTCTTTAGGGGCCAAAGTAACTCTTCCTCTCCAATACGTTAATTTACAACTAAGTGGAAATGTTTTTATTCAAGGAAATTTTCAAATTGAAGTTGTTAAAATGGGTGATAATCTTGTTAGAACAAGGTTAAAACTTATTCGAGAAAGAGGAATTGGCGGGAGAGTGGCAATTGGCACTCCAACTTTTAAAGTGGGTTTTGTACCCATGCTTTCACAGTTCGCTCATACTATTTCAGATCCTGTTATGAATCTTATTTTAGATTCCCAAGTCTGGGAAAACGATTTAAATCAACTTCTTGATATGGATGTATTTATTAAATTGATTGAATTTAATATTAGTAAATCCTTTGGAGAATCACTAATTATTGATTATGTTTTTAATTTAAATGATCCAGAAGCTTGTGAGGCCTATAATGAGATTTTTAAGGCAAGAAAAATAACGGCGGTCTTTAAAGAATTAGTAAAAAAGAGAAAAGAGCTTACTGATTTTTATGATGGATATGTACATGGATTTGAAAAAGCAAATATACTGGCCAATGAAGATATTAATGATGATGAAAATCCTCGAGTAATTAGAATATTTGAAGGCATTAATAAGTTTACAAAAAATAAATTTAAAGTAAAAACTTCCTTATTAGTTGTGAATGCGAATATAGACAATACAAGTAGCAATAACAAAATTGAATATATTGATTCAAAAGGCATAAATCATGATTTCTCTTTTTTGATAAATTCTTGGAAGATTGATTCTAACTTGCTTTTTGGAGTTTCAAAACAAAATGTTGGATATAATAATTTTATTTTACTTAATAATATTAAACCATCATCACCATCATCATCATCACCATTGTATACCTTAGGTACGTTTATCTATAGGAACGATACAACACTTACTAAAGTAGAAATAAATAATTTTTTAAAGTATTTAAAAAATAATTTACCAGAATCAATATTTTCTCAATTAACCAACAATTATAATTTTAAAGAGTGGTTTTTAAATGAGCGCAGCTTGAATAATGTAAAACATAAAAGCAAATTACGATTTCAAATGCTTTTCACTCCACAGACATTTGATTATTTGAAAAATTATTCTAAAGATGAATTGAATGATATGGCCGATTTATATCTCAAAAAAGTAAAATCAGGATGGATGTACCATGGATCAATAAAAAGAGTTATAAATAAATTATTTGATATTATTAATGGTGATTTAACCAATGAAGAAAAGATAAAAATATTTAAAAAATTAAAAAACTCTTTAACCTATAATTTAGTGGGAATGGGTTTTATTGCTTCTTTGTTGCCTCAAAATTCCCTTAATGAATATTTGTATGTGATATTGGAGTTTCATGCTAAAGATAAAAATCCCTTTGAAATTGAAATTGGAAATAGAAAAAGATATGTAGGATCAGATTCGACTAATGAGTTATTTAAAGCATTAAAAGAGATGCAGAGCTTGTTTTATGAAAGAAACACCTATATTTTACCTAAAATAGATATGAATGAAATGATAAATAATAATTATAATGATTATTTGGATTATCCATTTAATAACAATTAGGGCCTGTTAAATAATAATCTATTCTTTTTCCCCGAATACAATTGCTTCAAACACTTCAAAGGAGGCGCCTTTTTTCCAAGCATCAGAGGGTAAACCTGCTTTTTGAGAAAGATAAGTCAATGTTGTGGGTAAATTCCATCCTTGTTCAACTGCCACTTGAGGAAGAAAAACAGCACTATTCCAACCCTTACTTAACACCATTCCATGCTTGAAAATAATTATTTCATTATAAGAATTAACTTTTTTAGGTGGCGTAAGTAAAGATATCTCAATATCAATTTCTTTTAATTCGTTGAAAGTCACTGGATTAAAACGGTTATCGTTTACTGCTGCATCTATCGATCTCTCCATTACAACTTCTATGGCAGATCTTCTTGGGATGATTTCACCTATACAACCACGAAGATCACCATTTTTTTTAAGAGTAACAAATCCACCACATTTTTGTTTTAATCCATCGTTAACTGAAATGTTATACTCTTTTTCAAGTTCTTCGATAGTTAATGTTTTTTTATTCTTTAAATAATTTTCCAACATGATTCGAGCAATAAATAATAATGATTTTTTTTCTGCCAAAGTAACATTCATTTCATTAGTTTCTTTTTTAGTTTCTGACGGCCTCCATTCTCCATTAAATACAAAAGATAAATAACTTACTGAATTTTTAAAATCATTAGTCATTTTTCCAGAGGTATCATATTTT
>JADGAM010000044.1 GCA_015232015.1 Oligoflexia bacterium
AATATAAAGAAATATTTTTTTCCGGGACCTACAAAATTTTTTAAAACAGTGGCCAATTATCAAGACAGTTCATCTAAAATATTTGTACCTCAAATGCAAGGAACGAACAAAGAAATGAATACCGAGATTGATTGTGAATATTGGGATTTCGGTACTAGCAAGCGTTACGCTGATTCGATGTTTAGACTATTAAGACTATTAAGTGGAATGAATGTTACTATTAAAACTTCTCCTCCTTATTCTCCATCTCATCCTCCATTTACGAATCAATCTTATTTCATTGATTTTTGTTTGCACAATAAGGTTTTTGATATTAATAAAAAAAATATTAAATTTAATTTATCGTATGGATCAACAGACAAAGATAACACCATTAATTTATGTCATACTTTTTTTTCAAATAAACAATATCAAAATCAAAAAATTTTATATGAGAATATTATCATAACAAAAGATGAGTTAGGCGAAAGAGGAAATATTTATTATAAGAACATAGTAGATACTTTTTAAGATTTTTTTACGCTTGAGGCATAGGGTTCATTAGATAAAGAGCGAATACATTCTACAGGACAAAGTTCAACGCATATATTACATAAGGTGCATGACCAAGGGTCGATAGTATAAGTATTGTTGTAAAAGATAATAGCATTCTCTGGACAAATGAGTCTGCAGCTATCACATAATGTGCAAAGGGATCCGATTTTTAAAGTAGGTATCATAATCTATATTTTATTGCAAAAATGCCATTCATTGTATTAAAAGTAATATAAAAAAAGAAAAATTATAAAATTTTGTAATTGTGAAATAGAAAAAAATGAAAATAACAAGAAGAAGACAAATTGTTTGGCATACGCTTGCATTCCTGATTTTTTCTATCCTATATCTTTATATTGAAAAAAATTTATCAATAAATGCAACTGCAGTTGATTTAACTTTGTTTCTTGATTATTTGTCTCAGATTAAGTTGCTTATTGTTTTTTCATTGATCACATCTTTTTTAATTTTTAATCTACAAAAAATTTCTAAAATTGCACTGCTGTTATTAATAGGTCAGGTATTATACTTGATGGCCATGATCTTATATTATGATTTCAATAAATTTGTTTTCATAATGACGTTAAGTTATCTTTTAATTGCAGGATATTTTTATATTTTTTGGTCTTTAGAACTTTCAAAAGCGTTATATAATCCGATTTTTACTTCTAATGATATGGATATCAGACCACTAATTCCAATAGAAGTATTAATTAAATTTAATGAGTGTAATAAAGAATACCAGGGACATTTGTGTAATTGGGATGAAGATAGTTGTTTTGTATTGTTGGATTCCATTAAAGATGATGTGAACGATCTTTTAATTGTAAATAACAATAAAAATAAATCTACGAAAGTTGTTGTGGATTTTTATTATCTAGATAAAATATTTTCAAACAAAGGGGAAATAACTGCTATATCTAACGAACCAAAAGGGTTGGGTATAGAATTAGAAATAGAATTAAATAAAATTAACAACCCTCAATTTAATTTTGATTTTGTTCTTCTATCTTCTACGCTAAATAAAATGGGGTTTGTTCCAAAAGAATATCATTATTAATTTAAGGCGTGCTAAGGTATGCCAGGGTGTCCTAATGATCAGACTATCTTTTATTTTTTTGGTTTTCGCAATAGGATTCTTTGTTATTAATTTTTTTGGCTGTAATCAAAGTGATATTACAGCAGATAAAACATTACAAAATTATGTTGAACAACGTTTTGATAACAATCAATCAAAGACTACTATTCTGCAAAAAGTTACTGGAGCGCTTTATTTGCAAATTGAGCAGATGAATGAAGAGGAGTTTAAAAATTTCTCTTCAACTAAAAATATAAAAAAGAAAGAATTTAAAATACTATCTAGCAGATGTAAAAACGATCAATGCTACATCACTTACTATCTAAGTTATTACAACATTGATAGTAGCAATAAAACAGAGGTAATAACGGATGTAAAAAAAGTTGCTGAGGTTATAAAAGAAGACGGTATTTGGAAGATAAAAGATATTGTTAATATAAAAACATATCATAAATCTCTTGATGAATTGCAGATAACTAACTAACTAACTGGCCAACAGGTTTTATGAATGATTGCTTTAAAAAAAGATGAAAATTTTATATGTAAGCTATTAAATGAAACCATTGAAGAAAATTCTAAGGAAATGGGATATTTATCAAGTGTTAGTGTTAATGCTGATGTGGGTGCTGAAGTTTTAAATCTTGATGAATATTTTGAAAATAGATCTAAAGTAAAAAAGATAGAAAAAATTGATTTAGATAGTGATAGTAGTGATCATGAGTTACTATTTTTTGAAAAAATATCGGTTAAAGTTTATAAAGGAAAGTATTTAGAAAGTATAAAGTGTTATCGCTTAAGTATAGATAGCAAGCAACTTGATTTTCCTTATAATTTATTTTTTTTCAAAGAATTAAAAGGGAGAGATAAAATATACTTGGAATTTGATGAACAAAGTGATCCATGTGATTTAATAAAAATATTAAATTCAATATCTAATACTAAATTTAATATGCTTTTTATTTTCTTTCATTCTAATAGTGCTTTTTATTTTATTTGTGGACAAAGTGAGGAAATCGCAACAAAAGAACAAATACTCTCTTTTATCAAAAATCAAAATTATCAATGCTTGGAATTTAAAAAATCTTTGTAAGCAATTTTTAATCCTTCAGCAAGAGCAGTCGTAGGTTTCCAGCCAAAGTTTCTAATGAGAGAGCTATCAACTAATTTCCTGGGAGTACCATCAGGTTTTGTTGTGTCGTATACAATTTCACCTTTGTAATCTACGGTTTCTTTTATTAAATTAACGACATCTCTTATAGAGATTTCATGGCCACTCCCAATATTAATTAATTCTCCAATATCTTTTGCATTGTAATTGCTCATTAAAAATATGCAAGCATTTGCAAGATCATCACTAAACAAAAATTCTCTTTTGGGAGTTCCACTTCCCCAGATAGTAACTTGAGAGTCGTTGTTTATTTTTGCTAAATGCATCCGTCTTATAAGCGCTGGTAAAACATGTGAATCTAAGGGATGATAATTATCGTTGAGACCATATAAATTACAAGGCATAACTGAGATAAAATTACATTTATATTGAATATTAAAAGCACTACAAAGTTTTATTCCTGCAATTTTGGCCAAGGCATACCATTCGTTTGTTGGTTCCAGTGAGGAGGTTAAAAGATATTCTTCTTTAATAGGTTGTGGTGCCAGTTTGGGATAAACACAACTTGATCCAAGAAATAAAAGTTTTTTTACTCCAGCTTTATATGACGATTCAATGATATTATTTTGAATCTTTAAATTATCTAGTAAGAAATCAACTGGGTAGTTACTATTTGCATGGATGCCACCTACTTTTGCCGCGGCCACAAAAATCCATTCTGGTTTTTCTTTATCAAAAAATTTTTGAACTTCAGCAGTGTTTGTTAAATCCAGAGATTTTCTATTAGTTGTAATGATATTTGTAAAATCATTTTTAATAAGTTCTCTATTGATAGCACTGCCTACAAGCCCAGTATGACCTGCTATATATGTTTTTATATTTTTCATATTAAATTACTCATAATTAAAGTTGGCCAAAATTAAAGTTAGTCAAAATTTTGTACATAAATTTTTATATATATTAAGTGTTTCTTTTGCGGTTTTTTTCCAAGAAAAATTTTTTAACTGCTCAAATCCTTCTTTTATCATTTGTATTCGTAAATTTTTATCATGGCATACTTTGGTAACAGCATTTAATATTGAAGTTGTGTCTATTGGATCAAAGTAGCATGCGGCCGCTTTACCAGCAATTTCTGGGAGTGAGCTGCAATTACTAAGTACTACAGGAGTACCAGCATCGAATGCCTCTAAAACTGGTATCCCAAATCCTTCATATAGAGAAGGGAATACAAAACAGATAGCATTTTTGTACAGATAGTGTAACGATTCATCATTAACCGAATAATAAACAATTTTATTATTGATACTATTACCAAAAGAACTAAACAAATTTCTTTCTTCTTTAGTAAATTCACCACCACCTGCACACACCAAAGATAAATTTTCTTTTTCATTTAATAAGAGAGAACTTATGGCCTTAAGGAAAAGATTGAAGTTCTTATAACGATCTCTTTGACCAACAAATAAAATATACCTATTTGGAAGAGAAGATAAAAAACTTATACCTATATTTGTATTCGTTTTTTTACTTTTTAAATTGGGTGGACCTAAGTGAATAACCTGAATTTTATTTTCATCAAGATCACTATATATTTTTAATAGATCCTGTTTGGTACTGTGAGATATTGCTATTATTTTATTAGCTTTATGAAGTAATATTTTTTTATGTTCTTTTGCCTTATCATTTTTGGAAAAAAAATGCGGATAAATCTCATGAATCATATCATAAACGGTAAGTACAAAGGGAGTTTTACCTAGGTCTGTTAGGAAATAAGGATTATAATATGTAGGATGATATATAAATCGAGATGATGATGTTGTTGATTTAACAATGTATTTTTTTGCCAGTTGTTGATTTACAAAAGAAAAAATTTTCTTTTGGTATCTGAAATCTTTCAAATTTTTTTGAAGGAAATTTATCACTGGTAAATGTTGTTGGTTATAATTTATATCTATTAGATTAGAGGATTTTAAGTCATTTAAGTGCTGATTATCGGTTATATATGCATTTATAATGATTTTAATTTTTGCAAGCTCTGTTTCTGTTTTCGTCTCTGTCTCTGCTTCTGCTTCAATTGCTTTGGCCAATTCAACGAAGTATCTAGAAATACCACCATATTTTTGTAATGTGAATATTTGATGATCATAGACTATATTCATATCAGCTTTATTTATATTAATTGATTAATTAATTAATTAATTGATCAAGATACCAACGAACGGTTTTTTCTATTCCAGAATTAAAATTTTCAAATGCTTCCCAATTAAGCTCACATTCAATTTTACTAGCATCAATAGCATATCTCCGGTCATGGCCTGGCCGATCGTTAACAAAAGTTATAAAATCTTGATATTTTTTATCTCCCAGTGGACGATATTCATTTAATAGTTCACAAATAGTATTTACAATTTGTAAATTATTTTTCTCGTTATTTCCTCCGATGTTGTAAGTTTCACCGCTTGTACCTTTATGGTAAACTAAATCTATTCCACGACAATGATCTAAAACGTAAAGCCAATCGCGAATGTTTTTTCCATCGCCATAGATAGGAATTGGTTCTTTGTTTATTGCTTTCCTAATAATTGTAGGAATTAATTTTTCTTTGTGTTGTTTAGGACCATAATTATTAGAGCAATTTGTAGTAACAACATTCATTCCATAGGTATGATAATAACTGCGAACGATTAAATCACTGCTGGCCTTAGAGGAGCTATAAGGGGAGTTGGGTGCATATGGAGTTTTTTCAGTAAATAAACCAGTGTCTCCTAGGGAACCATATACTTCATCGGTAGAGATGTGATGAAAGCGACTACCACTAAATTCATTTTTATATTGGAAAGGACGGTTCATCCAAAAGTTCCGAGCAACATCAAGTAAAGTAAAAGTTCCGGTGATATTTGTTTTAATAAATTCACCTGGCCCTAAAATAGAATTATCTACATGCGATTCAGCTGCGAAGTGAATTACCCCTCGAATATCATGCTCTCTAAAAATATGTTCCATGAGTGAACGATCACAGATATCACCTTTAATGAAAAAATAATTAGGATGATTTTCTATCTCTTGTAAATTTTCTAAATTCCCTGCATAGGTAAGGTTATCCACATTAACCATCTGATAGTCAGAATATTTATCAATAAAATAAGGTATAAAGTTTGAGCCGATAAAACCAGCTCCCCCAGAAATTAAAATTGATTTTCTTTTAAGCATTTTTCTAAACTCTCTCTCCAATAAGGTATTTCTATTTTTAATTCTTTTTTAATTTTACTTTTATCTAATACAGAATAGTAAGGGCGTTTGGCGGGCGCGGAATAATCTTTAGTAAGAATAGGTCTAACATTTACTTTAAGATTTAGAATATCAATTACCGCCTTAGCAAAATCATACCAACTAGCGATTCCTTCATTTGAAAAGTTATATACTAATTTATAACTTTCTAGATTAAAAAGATTACTAAAATTTTGTTCGTTATTGTTCAAATCTTTATTACGAGTGCGAATTAATTCGATTGTTTTCAAAATAACTTGAACCAAATCTGTTGCAGATGTGGGATTTCCAATTTGATCATAAACAATTCCCAACTCTAATGGCCCCTTGCTGGGATTGTTAGGGGACTCCATATGAGCGCGCGATTTAGTTACAATAGTCTTAACAAAGTTGGTTCCATATTTTGAGTAAAGCCAAGAAGTACGAAAGATAATGGATTTATGAGCATATTTTTGAATGGCCAGTTCGCCATTAAGTTTGCTTAGACCATATATGGATACTGGTTTTGGTGTATCTTCCTCTGTGTAGGGAGTAGGTTTGTCCCCTGCAAAGATGTAATCTGTTGATAGATGAATGATAGTTATATCAAATGCCCTTGCAATTTTAGCTAATATTAATGGACCGTTGATGTTAACATTAAAAGCAGCTCTGGAATCTGACTCTGCTTTATCAACAAAGGTATAAGCTGCGCAATTTATAATAATTTCAACGCCATTATTTACAACTAATGCTTTTACAGCTTCTTCGTTTGTTATGTCACACTCATTAATTGTAGTAAAAAGAGCACCACTCTTTTCATAAAGTTCATGAAATAATTCATGCCCTAACTGTCCATCTGCTCCTGTAACCCAAATCATCTTTTACACCTTATGTTTTTTACACTTCGATTTACATATTATTAATGTTTGAATAATTAATTAGTGTTTGAATATTGTTTGAATGATTTCAATAGTGCATCTTTTTCTGAAACAATTATATTATTTGCAGGAATAATCCAATCTATATTGAGGTCAGGATCGTTATAAACGATACCATCTTCACTCTCTTTGCAGTAAAAATTATCACACTTATATAGAAATTCTGCATATTCACTAAGCACAATAAAACCATGAGCAAAATCTCTTGGAATAAAAAAAGATAATCTATTATCACTTGATAATTCAATTGAAAAATGTTTGCCAAAGGTTTTTGATTCTGGTCTTAAATCAACAGCAACATCTAAAACATTCCCTCTTAATACTCTTACAAATTTGGCCTGAGCATGCTCTCCTTTTTGCAGATGTAATCCTCTAAGAGTTCCATATTTTGAAAAAGATTGATTATCTTGAATGAAATTTATATCAATGCCAGTTGCTAGCTTAAAATCTCTTTGATGATAACTTTCAAAAAAATATCCTCTACTATCACCATGAACTTTTGGTTCACAAACAAATAATCCTTCAATAGGAGTTTTGTTAAAGAGCATGTCTTTTATCCCTCTCAAGTAATTCTATCAAGTATTGTCCATATTGGTTTTTTGCAATTGGGATTGCCAATTGTCGTACTTGCTCAGCATCGATGTAGCCATTATTGTATGCAATTTCTTCGAGGCACGCAATTTTTAAACCTTGTCTGTGCTCTATAGTTGCAACAAAATTTGAGGCCTCCAGTAAGCTTTCATGTGTTCCAGTGTCAAGCCATGCTGACCCTCTACCTAAAATTTCTAACTTAAGCATATTCATCTTAAGATATGCTTGATTTACAGAGGTAATTTCTAGTTCACCGCGAGCAGAGGGTTTTAAATCTTTAGCAACATTTACTACTTGATTATCATAGAAATATAATCCAGTAACCGCGTAATTAGATTTAGGATTTTTAGGTTTTTCCTCTATAGAAATCACTTTTTGATTATCATCTATCTCTGCTACCCCATATCTCTCAGGATCATTTACATAATAACCAAAGACCGTCGCCCCACTTTTTAATTGCGCTGATCGCTCTAATGTTTCTACTAGACCATGACCATAAAAAATATTATCACCTAGTATCAAGCATACATTATCGTTACCAATAAAATGTTCTCCTATAAGGAATGCTTGCGCTAGTCCACCTGGGTGTGGTTGAATTTCATATTGCAGATTAAGTCCAAGATGGCCTCCATCTTTTAATAAGTTTTTGAACAGTGGTAAATCACTTGGAGTAGTAATTATCAAAATATCTCTAATACCTGCCAGCATCAGAGTGGAGAGTGGGTAATAAATCATAGGTTTGTCAAATACTGGAAGAAGTTGTTTGGAAATGGATGTGGTTGCAGGAAAAAGGCGTGTTCCACTTCCACCTGCTAAAATGATTCCTTTCATCATAAATTAATTTCTCCAGGCAATCTAGATTTTTGATAAGAATATATGGTTAAATTTTTAAATACAAAGCAAACAATTTAATGTTTAATACTGCCAAAAGCCTTCTGGATATGGAAGTGAAAAGATTACAAATTTTAATAGACCTAATAAAAAGTGACTTCAGAAAAAAATATCTTGGATCATATCTCGGTGTGGTATGGGCATTTCTAAATCCCCTAATTACAATTTTAATTTTTTTATTGATCTTTCAAGTAGGTTTTAAATCTCCGCCTGTGGACCAAGTGCCCTTTGCAATATGGCTTACAGTGGGTATTGCACCTTGGTTCTATTTTTCAGATGCATTGATCAACGCAACACACTCCATTTATGAATATGGTTTTCTAGTTAAAAAAGTTGTCTTTCAGATAATTTTATTGCCTGTAATAAGAGTACTCACTGCTCTGATAATTCATTTTTTTCTAATAATTGTGGTCTTAATAATGCTGACATATTCTAATAACCACACAACTAATTTTAGTTGGCCATTTTTATATTGGTTACAAATTTTATACTATATTTTTGCAGAGACAGTTTTATTGATTGCGCTGGCCTGGCCACTGGCCGCCGCTAATGTTTTTATTAAAGATACGGGTAATTTTATAAATATGATTATGCAATTTCTCTTTTGGAGTACACCTATTTTGTGGAAGATTGAAATATTGCCAGAGAGATATCAAACAATTTTAAAATTAAATCCCATATATTATATTATCAATGGACAAAGGGAATCGCTACTCTATGGAAAATGGTTTTGGCAAGATCCCTTGCATACAATATTTTTTTGGAGCTTCACTCTGATTATTTTGTTTGTTGGATTATTTATTTTTAAGAAGGCACGTCCCTATTTCGCAGATGTTTTGTGATTATAAAATATGATAAAAAATGATTGGTAATTAATGATTGGTAATATAGAAATTCAAAATTTAAAAAAAAGATATAAACTTTTTAACTCTCATAGAGAGAGAATATCTCACTATTTAATGTTGGGAATGAAAAAAAATTATCAAGAATTTTGGGCACTAAAGGGAATTGATTTTAAAATAAATAAAGGAGAGACTGTTGGAGTTATTGGAAAAAATGGTTCTGGTAAATCAACACTGCTTAAAGTAATCACTGGAATTATTACTCCTACAGAAGGAAAAGTTAAGGCCAAAGGGGCAATCTCCGCCTTACTTGAATTGGGGGCAGGTCTAAATCCAGAATTAACTGGGATTGAAAATATCTATTTTAATGGCCACATCGCCGGGCTTACAAAGAAGGAAATAAAGGGCAAACTAGATGAAATTGTAAAGTTTGCTGATATTGGAGATTTTATTAATCAACCAGTTAAACGCTACTCTAGTGGAATGTTTATTCGTCTAGCATTTTCATTATCTATAAATTCAGACCCCGATATTTTGATTGTTGATGAAGCATTGGCGGTTGGAGATTTGGCATTTCAATACAAGTGCTTTGATAGGTTTAATAAACATAAAAGTGCCTCTAGAACAATTATTTTCGTAACCCATGCTCTTGATCAGGTAATTCAATATTGTGATCGAGCAATTTTATTAAATGAGGGAGAATTGATAATTGATGGAACTCCTAAAGAGGCAGTAGATGGCTATAAAAAAGTTTTAAGTGGTAATAAGGCAACACGGATAGTGACAAAAAAAATACCCGAGAAAATACCAGGGGAAATACCAGAAGAAATACCAGAAAAGAAAATTGCTACAAAATCTCATGCAACATCTAATATAAATTTAGAATTACATGAAAACTGGAAAAAAAAATTTAAAATCAATTCTCAATTTTTAGAATATGGAAATAAAGAAATTGAGATAATTGATTTTGGAATTTTTGATGAAAAAAATCAAGCAACTCATGAATTACTTAACGGAGAATATTTTTTTATTAGATTAAAATTAAAATTTAATCATGACTTTTCACTTGGACCGATAGTAGCATTTACTATAAAGGATTTAAAAGGTTTGGAAGTTGCAGGTACAAATACTTTATATGAAAAAAGACATCTGGAGTGCTGTGAAAATGGGAAAAGTAAAATTGTAGAATTTAAGCAAAGTGTAAATTTAAAGAGTGGATCATATGCACTTTCTTTAGGAGTCACTGCTTTTCAGGGAGGAGATTTGGTTGTTTACCATCGTTTGTATGATGTTTTGTTATTTGAAGTTATTTCTATAAAACAGTTTGTTGGTTTTTTTGATTTAAGAAGTGAAGTTAGGATTGAAAATTAAATGTGTGCAATAATTAATACTAAGTTTTATAATGGAAACGACTCCTATAGTGAAGGCGCCATAGAAGATGAACTATTAAAAATAATTCAAGCTGCAGATACAGATCGCCTGGACAACGGAAAAATTGATTATGAAAAAATTTTAATTAATGATAACCGTTTTTCTTTGTTATATCATTTTTCTCCTCAAAGAGCAGATTTACTAAGATGGTTTCCATTCAACAAAGAACAAACGTTACTGGAAATTGGTGCTGGCTGTGGTGCTTTAACGGGTTTTTTTTTAGAGCAATTAAAGCGGGTTGTGGCCGTAGATTTATCATTAAAAAGGTCAACAATAAATTTTGAACGACATAAACACCTTCCTCTTGAAATTATAGTTGGGAATTTAAATGATATTAATATTGATGAAAAATTTGATTTTGTTACATTAGTTGGTGTTTTGGAATATCGAAAAGGTTTTAGTGATAATGATAGAGATAGTGATAAAGATAGTGATAAAGTTTTTTTTGAAAATATAAAAAAATATCTTAAAGATAATGGAACTTTAATTATAGCTATAGAAAATAAATTTGGTTTAAAATATTGGGCCGGACATAAAGAAGACCATACAGGAAAATATTTTGACAGTATCGAAGGTTATAAATCAGACGAATCAAATAAATCAAAAGTAGAAACATTTGGGTTAAATGAGTTAAAGGATTTATTAATAGACAACGGATTTGCAAAATTACAATTTTATTATCCATATCCTGATTATAAATTTCCAATAGAATTACATAGCGAGCAAGTGCAACCATCCATCGATACGTTACTGGGTTCTCCTCCTAATTATACAGGAGAAATGATGGAACTTTTTTCAATTCCACATGTTTATCAAAATATTATTAAAAATCGGCAATATGAATTTTTTGCCAATTCATTTCTTTGTGTGGCCCAAAAATAATTATGAAGAAGATGCTTTATTCAAAATACAATAGATTTCGTAAAGAAAGTTTTCAAATACAAACACTAGTATATGAGAAATGTCCTTCTCTTGCTGTTGATGGTACTGAAAAAGTTCTTGAAAAAATTGTTGAGAAGCGTGCGCTCTCAATATCGGCGCAAAAGCATATTGAAAATATTTATAAGTCTTATCAGTTTTTGAAATTAAATATTGATCAAAATTATTTGAGACTAGCAGATTTGGTTTCTTATGATACTGATAATAATACTGCAATATCCTTTAAATATATTGAAGGAACATCTTTTAACACCTTTTTATTTAAAGCATTTTTAAACAAAGACAAAAAATTATTTTTTGATTTATTAGACAAATACTACTCTATTTTAAATACCGGATTTAAAAATATAACAATAAATATCAATAATATTAAAATTGCAGATGATGAATCTTTTCTTTTTGAAAATATTAATCATGCAAATTTTCGTAACATTCAAAATAATAATATAAAAATACTTGAAAAAACTTTTTTAGATCCTGTTTTTGACAATATAATTGTGGATAACCAAGGAATATGTTTTTTAATTGACTACGAATGGTTTTTAAATTCTTCACTACCGCTTGATTTTATTTTCGTCAGAGCTATTTTTTCTTGTTTTTATAGGAAATATAATATTTATACTATAGATAATTTTATTTCCATGGAAGAGATATTAAAACACTTTAAAATAGATGGAAATTTTTATAACGAGTGTATAAAAATGGAAAATAATTTTCAAAAACATGTGGTTAAAGAATGTAATTATTTAACCAACTACCAATACCTAACTACTTATACCTTAACTGATCTAATAAATTATAAAAATCATTACCAAGAAACAAAAGTTTTAAAATATTATTTTCACAGTAAACTTTGGAAAATAACCAAAAAAATTCTTAAAAAGTTTTTTGAAAGTAATTTTTTTAATAAAAATAGAAAAATGTTAGTTATTGTTCTAACAAAGGCAGTGGCATACTATGCCCAATGTAGAGATAACATAAACATCTTTAAAACTATTTACAATAGAATTAATTATAAGAGATTCAATCCCAAATTTATTACTAATGTCTATAATGGTGACTATGGCCTTGAGAAAATAAATTCATCATCTATTTGCCTTTTTGCTCATTACGATTCCAAAGGGAAAATTGATGAATATGTTGTAAGATACCTTAAGTCGCTCAGAGATTTAGATTTTTCAATAGTTTTTACAAGTACTGCTCCAACACTAGAAGATCAAGAAATCCAAAAGATTCGTCCATTTTGTGCTCATATACTTTTAAGAAAAAATATCGGAATTGATTTTGGTTCTTGGAAGAGCGCGATCTATTTTTTAGAAGAGAAATACAAAAATTATCTGCAAAGAAAATGCAAATACATCTTATTGGCCAATGATAGTGTATACGGCCCTTTATTTGATATGTCCTCAATCGTAAATGAAATGCGCTCAAAAATTAATTTAAATGAAGTTGATCTTTTTGCTCTTACTGACAGTAAAGAAAGAAAATATCATTTGCAAAGTTATTTTTTACTCTTTAGTGAACGAATTTTTCGAAATAAAACTTGGAGAAAATTTTGGAGGGAGATTAAGTTTTATCAAGATAAGCAACTAATTATTGATAACTCAGAAGTTGGGTTAAGTCGTATGCTCATAAAGGATGGTTTTAAATTAAGAGCATACTTTCCTTATAAAAAAATTGCAGAAAAAATATCACAACTGCCTCACCATCAATTTAAATTAATAATTGATTTTATTCCCCCCAATCCTTCAGTATGGTTTTGGGATGTTTTGATAAAATATTTTGATTTTCCCTTTGTTAAGAGGGAGTTATTTTTAAATCATCCAATAACAATAAGAACTGTTAAGGATTTACATGATAACTCTTGGAAAGAGGTTTTAAGAACAAAAACATACTACCCTGCTAAAATCATTACAGATCATATTGATTCAATTAAATAACCTCATAAAACTGGTCTTTAATCGCATAGAAGATACAGAGGAAATTTTTAAAAAAATGGAGGTAATTATTCAATGGTTAGATCAAAAAGTGAAATAGAAATCATTGCTAACAAATATGTTGATATGATTAATAAGTTTATTTATGTGAAACAAGCATACATCTTTGGATCATATGCTTATGGTACTCCAAATGAGAACAGCGATTTAGATATTGCAATTGTTTCACCAGATTTTAACTATCTTCCCGAAGCACCTACTTTAAAAATGCTTTTAAGGGCCGCACGTCATATTGATTCCACTATAGAACCAGTTGCTTTGACAGAAGAAGAAATAAATAATCCTCTACCTGGAAGTGTTGCAATTGATATCAAAAATCGTGGTATAAAAGTTAATGTGTAAATCTTTTTTAAGTTCATCTAAAGTTTTTTATATTAGAAGACGATATGCAGCATAGTGTGTAAGATTAACAAAATAAAGCAAAAAAATTAGTGGATAAAAGGTCAACTGTTATGAAAACAGGTACACGATTTTCTATAGATTTAGAATATGAAGAGGTATCTCTTCCACCATTTAAGGATATTTTAGTAATAACAAAAAAGTGTCCTCAAGGGAAGATAGGAATTACTAATTGTCTCAATCTTATAACCGCTGATGAATTTGAATTTATAGAAGTAGAACATGATACAGTGGAAATGGTGATAGTTAATAAAAAAATCATCAAAAAAGTAAAAAAAGAAATACTTTTAAATTTATTAGAGGAGAGAGTATTTGCTTATACATCTAAGGGTGAAATAGTCAAAGTCAATTTAAAAATAAAAACTATGAGTGATAATGTAATTATTGAGGTTGAAGAGTAACTTAAAAATTTTGTGACAAGTGAGATAAAGCATTCTATGAATACCAATTTTAATTCTAAAGTACTTGTTAAAGATGTATATAATAAAAAATTTAAAGTTATCCCTCCATATACTAAAGTAGCAAAGATAGAAGATGCATTTAGCCGTATATCCCATATGGTGGTGATGGAAAAAGACAGTTATTATGGAATTATTTCTGCCAAAGATATAGTAAAGTCTCCACACGTACTAGTGATTGATTGTTTACATGAAAGACCCAAGATAAGTTTTGATAGTCCAATTAACGATGTTTTAAAAATATTTAAGCGAACAGGTTATTCTACTCTTCCAGTTTTTAATAATAATGAATTTATAGGAACAATTAGCCCAAATGATTATTTGTCATTATTTAAATACAAAGAAACAGAAGCTAGTAATAATCCATTAAAAACTACAGAACCAAACGAAGAAACTCTATCTTTTGTATGTAAATTAGCCGAAAATGTCTCATATTTAATATTGAATCCTTTGACTATTGTAAGTGGATTTACTGAATTAATTTTGGACGGATGTAAAGAGTTGAAAAATTCCTCTACTGATCTAAATAATAAAAAAATTGAAGAAATTATTAAATATGCAGAAAGTGTAAAAGATGCACATTTAAAAATAAAAAAAATAGTAACTAGCTTGCCCAGAGAAGATCATGATAATAGCAGCGTAATTATAAAAAATTTGTATTTTGATCGCGATATAGAAAATTTTGAATTATGTGGAAGTTATAAATTATATAATCCAAATGAAATCATAAAGGAAACTTTAGAGCGAATAAGATCTGTATATCTTGACGAACATATTGATATAAATTTTATTGCACATGATTCACTGGAACTTCCTACGGCGGTAAATATAGATAAGGAGCATTTACGATTGATCCTTTTGTATCTATTGTCCAACTCTAAAGATTCTATAATACAACAACAAAAACTTCAAAATGATCAAGAATATAGAGGGGAGATCGTAATAGAAAGCAAAGTTGAGGACAAACATTATCATATTCTAGTAAAAGATAATGGAATAGGTATTAAAGAGGCGGAAATGAAATATATCTTTTCACCTTTTTATACTACTAAGCTAGAAGAGAGTATTGGTAATGGATTAGCTCTGGTATATTGTATTGTGAAATTTTTAAAAGGGAAAATAATGGTTAGCAGTGAATATACTAAAGGTGCCACAATTGAAATAAAGCTGTTAACTAGTAGTTAAAAATTATTTTCAAAAATTTTTTTAGTGTAAAGCAGATATAATTTTACGATCTCAAAGGAAAAAGTCTCAAAGAAAAAACAATCGAAGATAAAACAAAAGCTGCCTCGATTTACTGGCACACAAAAAACGATTTTTTTGTGAAGAAATAATTCTCTTAATTGAAAATCTAGGAATTAGCATTAACCTGAGGTATTGATCAAGCAATAATAGGTGTTTTTGATTTTGATTTTGATTTTGATTTTGATTTTGATTTTTGCTTTTATTTTGTTTATCTCTGTCTAGTATATTTTTTTCAAGAATCAATTTTAAATTTTTTGCATGATAAAAAGATGTGCGTAAATTTTTTTGACCTCTCTTCCAAAGAAAGCACCAACCTTTTTTAGCTGAAAAAATTTTTATTGGATTGAGCGCTTTCAGGAGACTGAGCGCCCCTATTTGATTTTGAATATGTTGACGGTAATAAATTGTAGAGTAAGGCGCATAAATAATTCTTCCAGTTATGGAAGCAACCTGAGCAATCCACCAATCATGAATAGAAATTTCAGCAGGAAAAGGAGCGGCCATCTCTGCAAGAGAACGATTAAAAAACATTGTACAACCAGTAACAAAGTTATGAAAAATTAGAGTATTAATTAAATTTAAATTATCTTGATGATTTGGGGGACCCATATTTTGATAGTTATAAAAAGATGAGTGAATAGTTTTTCCATTTTGATCTATGACTGTTAAATCAGAATGAACTAACAGTGGTGTTTCTATTCCATATAATTGTTCAGCGGCCAACATTTGTTTTAATGAATCTTCTAATTTTGTTTCCTTCCAAATGTCGTCTTGATCAGCGAAGGCAAAATATTCCGTTAGAGGCCGTTTCAAAAGGCCATTAAGTTCTTTGGGCCTATTAAGAACAAACATTAAAAGATATTCAAAATTTTTATTTACTCCTAAATTTTTTGTTTCATAGAAAAAATTGTTGATTAATATGATTCGTTTATCAAGTGAAGTAAAATGTTTAATTATATTAATCGTTTTATTTTTATCATTGCTGTTGTCATCTCTAATAAATAAGGTCCAATTACTATGAGATTGTTTAATAATACTTTCAATTTGTTCCTGGAGGTACAAATGACCATTGTAGGTGGCCATTAAAATATTAACGTGAATGTTCGATGTAATATTATTATTGTTGTTATTATCTTTATTCATAATAAGAATATCATACTATTTTAGATTATTATTTTCAACTCAAGTTATGAAATAAATACTCGAAGAGTTAACAGGTAGTTTGTAGCATGGATGGTACAAGAAGAACATACAAAGGAGGGTAATGTTAGTAACCGCCAAAAGGGGTGGGTTTCTATGAAAAACGAAGAAATCAGCATAGAAAATAGTAACTGTAATAGCAATGAAAGTGAAAGCAAAACTAATTCAAATCTAGAGCAGTTAATTAACGGTGAAACTAATATTAAAAAATCAATTATAAAAAAATGCCATCTTTGCGGAAATATAATTGAATCATATACGGAAGTTCAAAAATGTCCTTCATGTAAAAAACATTTTTTACCGACAAATTATTTCACTAAGCTTCAAAAGTTAAATAATAAAAATGATTATTCTAAAATGTTTTCAAACAGCGATGAATTATCAGAGGAAGATTTAATTAAAGGATTACAAGTTCTTTGGTAATCAAATCAGATAATTTATCTAAAATGTAGAATGTAAAATATGGAAGATAAAAAAGAAAAACCTAAGAAAAAAAATATACGCGCCCTTAATGAAAGATATACGCATAGAATGACCTATGTTAAACAAGCACATGAATTAAAATATAAAGGTGATTTTTTAAATGCTATAAAATTTTACAATACATATTTAAAACTTGTTGCTGAAGTAAAAGATGTAGAATTGGTTAATCTTTCTCCAAAACACTTTGATATAAAAAGAGATCTTACAGAATTACTATTGATAAGTCATATATATTGGGAACAAGTAAAAATTTTGGATCGATCAGCAAATTTAGAAAAGGAGTTTCGTCGCTGTCTTGAAAAATTTCTAGAATTTACTGTCGGTTTAGATTATCAAATTGTTAATGCTGAGATGTTAAGAAAATTTATTAGAAAAGATAGAAATGTACATAAACTTGAATTTAAAGAAGCATACAAAAGAATTTATGTTGATTCAAAAAAATGTTATGTAGTCTCTTATTGTTTTGGAGAAAATCATTATATTACCAATGAACTTAGAAATTTTAAAAGATTGCTTTTAAAAATGAATTTTTCTTTAGGGAGTTTGTTTGTAAAAAATTATTATATTTATTCACCATTGTTAGTTAATTTTTGTGGAAAACATCCAAATATATCATTGGTAATAACAAATTTTATATTTAGACCAATAATTCTTCTATTTTATTGCTTTTATTTTGTATGTTTCAAGTTAGGGACTGTAATTAACACTCTTAAACACTCTTAAAATCATGCTACGCCACACTATACTTTGAGTAATTTTTTTGCTTTTACTTTCAGGCAATTTTCAACTAACCTAAATGATCTATGAATGCAAATCAATCAAATTTAAATTCTAATTTACAGAGTGAATTGCAAACGCAATTTTTGCAAGATTACAAATTGAATGGAACAAAACTAAGCGTTTTGATCTACCCTCATCCTACTCTTTCAAAAAAAGCAATTGATGTAGATACCACTAAAATTACTCCTGAACTGATAACACTGGCAAAAAATATGTTATATACAATGTATTTAGCGCCGGGAATAGGGTTGGCCGCTCCTCAAGTAGGTAAAAGTTTGCGCTTAGTCACATTGGATGTGAGCTATACACGAGATAAAATAATATTAGAATCTGAATCTGATAAGCTTGAAGGGGTAACGGTAGACGGTGTAGAAGAAGATGAGGATGAAGAGGGAGAAAATTATAGTGATAGCAGTAGTGATAGTGAAAAAGATAAAGAGAGCGCTGCAAATATAATTCATAAGGGCACGAGCGCAAAAACCTCAAAGTATAAGCTCGATAACTTTCATCCGATGGTTTTAATTAATCCAGTAATCACAAATAGAAGTGGAATTGTTAAGTGTAATGAAGGCTGTCTTTCTTTACCAGGCATTCATGAGGATATTGAGCGCGCTAATGAAATTGATGTTGAGTTTACAAATTTGAGAGGAGAAAGGGAAAATATACACGCAACTGATTTGCTATCAATTTGTATTCAACATGAGTGTGATCATCTTGAAGGAATAGTTTTACTTGATCACTTAAGCCTTTTAAAACGAAACTTTCATAAAAGAAAATTGATGAAAAGAAAGAAATGAAAATTTTAACCAATAGAACTAGAACCCATAGAAAGTTAAATGTAATTTTTTGTGGTACTCCAGATTTTTGTTTACCAACCCTTGAGTTGTTATTAAATCACCCGCATATAAATTTATCTCATATTATAACTCCAGAATCAAAGCCAGTTGGTCGTGGACGGAAGATCACTCTTCCTGCAGTTGCTCAATTTGCAATAGATAATAACATACCACTTTTTCAAACCGAAAATATTAATAAAGAAGAAAAATTTTTAAGCGACTTAAACTTAATAAGTGATGAAAAAAATTACGAAAAAGATCACGAAAGAAATCGTCCTGATATAATTTTAGTTTTGGCCTTTTGCCAATTTTTAAGTCAAAAAATTTTAGATCTGCCTCGAATTGGAGCATTTAATATTCATGCTTCAATTTTACCCAAACTTCGAGGAGCGGCCCCAATTCAGCATGCAATTTTGAAGGGAGAAAAGAGCTCTGGTATCAGCATACAAAAAATGGTTAAAAAAATGGATGCCGGAGACGTTGTTCAAAAAGATGAGATTGAGATTTCTGAATCCGAAATTGGAGGACAATTATTTACCAGATTAAAATTTTTAGCAGCATTATCTACTAATTCTTTTCTTCAAAAAATATTAAATAATAATTTAACCTTTGAAAAACAAGATGAGACGAAAGTTACTTTTGCTCCTTGCTTGCAAAGGGAATATGGACATATTAATTTTTTGAAAGATGATTTTGAAACAATTAATAAAAAAGTTAGAGCATTAGATCCCTGGCCTGGCACATACTGTTTTTTAAATGGTAAGCGATTAAAAATTTTTGAAATAGAACCTATTACTATGAATGTAAATTTAAAACCAGGAGAAGTAAAAAAGGATCTAGGGGGATTGGTTGTTGGAGTTATGCCTTCAAATAAATCAGAATCAGAAATAAAATCAAAATCAGAATCAAAAATAAAAGCAGTTCGCCTCTCTAAAATTCAACTGGAAGGCAAAAAATGTTGTTGTGATGTTGAATTATTACATGGATTGCGAGAAGAAATTACTCTTACTTAAAAAATAGAGGTAAATAGAGGTGAAAAAATGATTACAATATCTCCTAGTTTGTTATCAGCAGATTTTTTAAATTTAGAGAGTGAATTAAAGGTATTTGATAATCAAAAGGCTTTATGGTTTCACCTTGACATAATGGATGGTCATTTTGTTCCCAATATGACTTTTGGAATTCCAATTATAAAGCAAATAGGAAAAGTTGCCAAACATCCTCTGGACGCTCATTTAATGGTTACCAATCCTTTGTTTTATGTTGAGTCGCTTAAAGATTTTAACATTCATAATTTAACTTTCCATTTTGAAGCAACAAAACACCATGATTCTTTAATAAATAAAATAAAGAAACATTATCCTTCAGTAGGTATGGCACTTAATCCTGGCACCTCTGTTGATCTTATTCCCGATTATATTTTAGAAATGCTAGATTTGATTTTAATCATGTCAGTAAATCCAGGTTTTGGTGGGCAAAAATTTATTCCATATGCTCTTTTAAAAGTAGAAGAATTAAATAGAAAACGAGTGCAACGTCAAAGTAATGATAAATTTAAATATGTTATTCAAGTAGATGGTGGAATAAATCAAGAGGAAGCACACTTACTTACTCAAAAAGGAGCAAATAATTTAGTAGCAGGCTCATATGTTTTTGATAAAAAGACCAGCGCTAACTATAGTGACTATGTTGATTATAATGAAAGAGTAGATTCATTAAGGAGAAAATAAAATATGACAATACTTGCAAATAATAAAAAAGAAATCCCTCTTCCTCCGCTAGGAGATAAATTAACTTGTAAAGGTTGGCACCAAGAAGCAGCTCTAAGATGTCTTTTAAATAATCTCCATCCCGAGGTTGCTGAAGATAGAGAAAATTTAATTGTTTATGGAGGAAATGGTCAAGCGGCCCGTAATCATAAAGCACTTCATGATATAATTAAGGCACTCCAAGAATTAGAAAATGATCAAACACTTTTAATTCAATCTGGAAAGCCAGTGGCAGTTTTTCCTTCACACCCCCATGGACCACGAGTTTTAATTGCGAACTCCAATCTTGTTCCGCATTGGGGAAATTGGGATTATTTTAATCAATTAAAAGACAAGGGCCTTATGATGTATGGACAGATGACAGCTGGTTCATGGATCTATATCGGTACTCAAGGTATCTTACAAGGAACATATGAAACATTTGTGGCCGCTGCTGAAAAACATTATGGTGAAGGCAAAACATTAAAAGGAAAATTAGTGTTATCGGCAGGCCTTGGTGGAATGGGAGGAGCACAACCGCTTGCAGTTAAAATGGCAGAGGGTGTTTTTGTGGGAGCAGATGTTTCTTTAGAGCGAATTCAAAAGCGACTTAAAACAAAATATCTTGATGTTTTAGTGAGTTCATTTGAAGAGGCCCTAAATTTGGCGCTTAAATATAAGAGTGAAAACAAAGCATATTCCATTGGTGTTGTTGGCAACGCTGCTGATTTTTTTGAATTTGTTATAAGTAAAAATGTTATTCCCGATTTAGTGACTGACCAAACATCAGCACACGATCCGCTCAATGGTTACGTTCCTCGTAATATGAGTTTAAGTGAAGCTTTGGAGATGAGGAAAGATAAAAGTAATAGCAAAAAATATGTTGAATTAAGTTATCAAACAATGAGAGATCATGTCCGTGCGATGCTAGAATTTCAAAAAAGAGGCTCGCATGTTTTTGATTATGGAAACAATATTAGAGAAGGTGCTGTTAAAGGTGGAGAACCCAATGCTTTTAATTTTCCAGGTTTTTCTCCAGCATACATTCGTCCACTATTTTGTCAGGGCTCAGGACCATTTAGATGGGTTGCACTTTCAGGCGATGAAAACGACATATTTGTAACTGATCAAGCGCTGAAAGAATTATTTCCTCATAATATAAAATTAAAAAATTGGCTGAATAAGGCCAAAGAAATGGTTTCATTTCAAGGATTACCCGCTCGTATTTGTTGGTTAAAATATGGGGAACGAGAGAAAGCAGGATTATTGTTTAACAAATTAGTCAGAGAAAAAAAGGTTAAAGCGCCAATCGTAATTGGCCGCGATCATTTGGATTCGGGTTCAGTAGCATCTCCTAACCGTGAAACTGAGGCCATGAAAGATGGCTCAGATGCAGTTAGTGATTGGCCAATTTTAAATGCATTAATAAATACCATGAATGGTGCTTCTTGGATTAGCTTCCATCATGGAGGAGGCGTTGGTATTGGCTATTCTCAACATGCAGGTATGGTTATCGTTGCAGATGGGTCTGAAGATATGGATAAACGCCTTAAGAGGGTATTAAATTCTGATCCGGGAATGGGAATTGTTCGTCATGTAGATGCAGGTTACGATGAAGCAAAAAAATGCATCGAAGGTACAAATATTAAATTCCCATCGCTGTAAGGAAGTAGAAAGGAAGTAATGGCGCATAGTTAGAAATAGTGAGCAATAAAGTGAAACCAAAAGTACAAATAAAAGCATATCGCAATCTTTCTCAAATAGTTACTTTGATCGATGCTTATCAAAAAGATGGACGTAATTTAAAAGCAGATGATTTAACTATTTTAGAAAATGCCAGTATAGTTTTTGATGATGAAAAAATATTGTGGTTTGGATTAGAAAGAGATTTTCCCGATGAGTATAAGACAGTGGAAAAGACATATTTTTTAGAGGGAAAAATTCTTACGCCAGAGATAGTTGATTCTCACACTCACATAATTTTTGGCGGGGATCGTTCCTTCGAATATTCTATGCGCTTAAATGGTGCTAGCTATGAGCAATTGGCGGCCGCCGGTGGTGGCATTATTCATACTGTGGAGGCAACTAATAAATTATCAGCGGCCAAACTTTTTGAGTTGGCCAAAACACGTATTGAAACAATTCATTCATACGGCGTAGGCACTATTGAGATAAAAAGTGGTTATGCCTTAACCTATGAAAAAGAACTAGAACTCTCAACTATTATTCATGATTTAAAATTATTTTTTGCTCCAACTGTTCAGATTAAAAACACCTTTATGGCCGCACATGCAGTCCCTCCGCAATTTAAAGACAAGAGTATGAATAGTGGTAGTAGTTGTAGTGGTGGAAAAATAAATTCTAATGAATATTTAAAGCAAGTGGTAATACCACTATTAGAAGAATTAGCTAAAAAAAAAATAATTGATGTTGTAGATATCTTTCATGAAGAAAACTATTTTTCAACGGAAGATGTAGTGCTGTTATTTGATAAAGCTAAATCTTTAGGTATCCCAACAAAAATTCATGCTGATGAATTTAATAATAATGGTGGAGCAAAGTTGGCCACCGAATACGCTTCACTAAGCGCAGATCATTTGCTTGCTACTGATAAAGATGGAATTAAGGCCTTGGCGAATTCACAAACAGTGGCCACTCTACTTCCAGGCACGGGATTGTTTTTAGGAAAAAAATCTGCAAGTGCACGTGATTTTTTAGATGCGGGAGTGAAAGTATCAATTGCCTCTGATTATAATCCTGGTTCATGTCATTGTGATAATGTTATTTTGCTGGCCTCAATTGCAGCACCCCTTTATAAAATGAATTTAGCAGAGGTGTGGGCGGCCATCACTCTAAATGCAGCTCATGCTTTGGATTTAAGAAATCAAGGTGTAATTGATAAGGGTTTTGCCTCTCGCTTTTCGCTCTTTAATGCAAAAAACATAAATTACATTACTTATAATTGGGGGAAGAATTTTTCGTTTGCAAACTTATAGTTGTCGAAGTGAGCAATTTTAATTTTTTATCCAAGTAGGCAATAAGCTTTTTAGAATTAAAATTTAATTCGCCCACATGAACGAATTGTGTTTTTCCACCTACAAATATAATAGTTGTGGGAATTGAGTTTATTTTAAACTTTTCAAAAAATCGTCCATTGCCGTTGCTAGCGATCTCATCCTTAGAATCTAAAATAATATCAAAATTAATATTATATTCTTTTGTTAATCTAGCAATACCCTTTTTAATATCATGTTCATCCTTTTCATAAAAGATTGCATCGCCATTTATTGAAATCACTTTAACATAAGAATCAGAATATTTTTTTTTAAGTTCTACAAGTTCTGGAAGTTCTCCCAAGCAAGATGGACACCATGAAGTCCAAAATTTTAAAATTATAATTGGTGAATTAATTGTATTTAAAGTTAATTTTTCTCCTTTGAGAGTTTTAGCAGTGATATTTTCAAAAAGATAATCGTAGTAAGCATATTGATCATTACCATTACCATTACCATTACCGTCGCTATTGCTATTGCTGTTGTTATTGTTATTTTCTCTATCATTACTTAATTCATCAAAATTATCTTGAAAATATCCAATAATTAATTGAATAGAAAGAGTTGCAAAAAAAACTGTTATCACTAACAAAGAGGAAAATAAAAAGGGAAAAAATTTCTTCATTATCACTTCTAGTTTCAGGTTAAAAACATATAATGTATTATATGTAATATATTATTTACAATACATAATATGTTACATGTTTAATTATGAATCCAACTATTAAGAATCAAGATAATAAAAATAATCAAAAAGGGCAAACTTTAATAGAGTTTGTATTTCTAATTGCTATTGTGGTTGGCATGTCATTGTCTATTATGAAAATAACAAATACTCAGATTTCTAAGATCTGGGTTAAATTGATTTATGTTATTGCAGAAAGAGAAGTAAATTTACCGTGAGGTAATGTAATGTAATGTAATGTAATGTAATGTAAGAAGGGATAGATTGTTTATTATTACTTTTTTAATCCTCGTTTATTTTGAAAAAATGATGAAAGCAAGTTAGCTGACTCCAATGATTTTATACCACCTATTACATAAAAATTGTGATTTAGTCGTTTATCATTATAAAAATTATAATTTAACGAAATAGCACCACCTTTTAAGTCGTAGGCCGCAAAAATAACACCATCTAAACGAGCTTCTTTAATTGCCGCCAAACACATTAAACAAGGTTCTAACGTAACGTACATTCTCATTTCTGTCAGACGCCAATCTCCAATGGATTTTGAGGCCGCTCTTATTGCAATGATTTCAGCGTGTGCACATGGATCATTTGAATTTTCTTTGCAATTTGTTGCGGAGGAAATTATCTTATCATTCGTACTTACAATAATTGCACCTACTGGAACTTCTCCGGCCTCGTATGCCTTTTGGGCCAAATTCAGAGCTTCATCCATGAAAGTGAAAGATGTGGATAAATTCGAAATATATTTTTTCATGTTT
>JADGAM010000045.1:0-22948 GCA_015232015.1 Oligoflexia bacterium
CAGAAAAATTATCACCACTTAAGTAAGCTTGAACAGTTTGCAGGTCTAGTAATGTCAAAGGAAGCCTCAACTTAAGAACGTGAGTGCCCCAATTGGCATAATAAAGATAACCATCAAAATATTTTTCTAAAACTGGTCAGTATTGGGGAAATCCTCTTTACAATTGGAAATTTATGGAGAAAACAAACTTCAAATGGTGGATAAGTGTATTCATGCATTTGACTTCTTGTTTTGACATTATCAGAATAGATCATTTTCGTGGTTTTGCGGCCTATTGGAAAATTCCTGCCAAGGCCCCGAATGCTATGAAAGGAAAGTGGGCATCGGGCCCTGGAGAAAGGCCGTTTAAAATATTAAAGAAAAAATTGGAATTTACCAATTTTAAAAAAAGAAGATCAAGCGATCTACCTTTCATCGCTGAAGATTTAGGTTTAATTACTCCCGATGTGATAAGACTAAGAGATAAACTTCAAATACCCGGTATGGTTATCCTGCAATTTTGTTGTAATTTTAAACAATGGACTAAAGAGATAGCGCCTAAAAGTGAATCTAAATCGGAATATAAATATTCTCCTTTCTCTAATATCTCTCCTTATTCTGTTATCTATACAGGTACACATGATAACGACACTACACTTGGTTGGTTTAAAAGTTTGAAAAAAAGCGAACAAGATATTTTATGTAAGCAGCTTGGTTGCTTACCTGAAAATATTGTTTGGGCATTAATTAATGAAGCATGGGCCAGTTGCGCTTTTATGTCTATTATTCCTATTCAAGATTTATTGGAACTAGATAGCTCTGCTCGTACCAATACTCCCGGACAAATAAAAAGTATTTATCGTTGGCGCCTAGAGAGTTCGCAATTAAAAAAAAGAGACGCTTTACGTTTGAAAAAAATTACCGAACTTTATGGTCGACAATAGTTCTCTAAAGTTCATCTAAAGTTTTCTCAATAATTTAGCAGGCCGAACAACTACAGCGGCCCTCTTTGCTCAAGTCTAAATTTAAAATCTGCCAAAATGTTAACATAGGCCATATAAGCATGGTAAGGATTGTCGTAAGGGTTAAAATATTTATGAACATCTCCATCTTGATACCACTTAGTACAAAGATAGTAAAAGTGATCAGACGTTTGTAATTTTCTCCAAGAATGAATGAGTTTTTCATCTTGTGACTTCTTTACCGCTTCTTCTAATTCATAAAGTATATTAAAGGCCGAATCTTGCAAAGGGTTTCCCAGCCACGCCGATAAATCTCGTTCTATATCGGCCCATGAATAATAATGAATTGAATCAATACAACCAACCGAAGAATAAATTTTTGAAATTTCACTGGGAGTATGAAAAGCATAATCAGGATGAGTTAGAATTTTTTCTGGAAGGGCCTCTAAAAAATTAAAAATTCCACTTTCGGCCCATTGGTGTTCACCAAAAGTTTCATAATCCATAAAAAGGCCAATTACTTCACCGTTACCAGCAATACCATGAATCCAACTGGCATACTTATCGGCCATTAAAGGATATTCTTGCCAATTTCGATTAGAAAATCTAAAGGCAATATCATCAGATAGATTATAATTTTTTAAAATTAATTTTAATTTAGGCGCGCTAGAAGGATAATAAACAAAATTGGGACTACGCCATCCTAATACTTTTTCCGATCCTTCGACCAAAATGGTTTTATATTCCATTTTCTCTATTTCAGTTGCTATTTCATTATTATAAATAAGTTCTGTATTTCTAAAAGTAGTAGGAACAACGCCAAAAATATCTTTTATTTTTTTTTATGTGCCTCAACTTGTTCTTTGAATTCTATTTTTGATTTTAAAAAAGAAAGCGAGTGATAATAAGTCTCATTTATGATTTCTACATGGCCTGTATTAAAGAGCGCTTTAAAACTATCAATTACCTGGGGGCAGTACATCTCAAATTGTTCTAGAGCAACTCCACTAATACTATAACTTATTTTAAATTTCCCATTATACTTTTTAATAAGTTTTAACATTATTTCATTAGTAGGCAGGTAACATCGATTAGAGACTTTATTGATAATAAAGCGATTAGTCTCTTCATCTTCATATCTGTCATCATTGCCAATGTTAAAAAAATTGTAATCCTTTCTTAAACGAAATGGTTGATGTACTTGGAAATAAAAACAGATAGAGATGCTCATTTTCCATTTCCTACATATTTGTTTGTTTGTTTATTTTAAAATTTATCTTAAAAGAGTAAAATCTTTTTGTAAAAAGATCCTTTTTATAGTTAGCAATAACCTTATCCATTACATAACTGTTTTCCATTTTTAATCGAATTGAATACAATATTAATTAATGTAAAAAAATCAAAAGAATTAATATGAAAAAATATAAAAAAATATAAAAAAATAAATCAGAGGAGAAAAATATGAATGTTTGGCCAGGAAAAGCTTATCCATTAGGATCCACTTATGATGGCGTAGGAACAAACTTCTCTATTTTTTCTTCTGTGGCCCAAAAAGTAGAAGTTTGTTTTTTTGACGTTAATGGAGCAGAAACTCGTTATGAGTTACCAGAAGTTACTTCGTATTGCTGGCATGGTTATTTTCCTAATATTGGACCCGGACAACGTTATGGTTATCGAGTTTACGGATCATATGATCCAGAAAAAGGATTTTGGTGTAATCCAGAAAAACTTTTATTAGATCCTTATGCTAAAGCAATTGATGGCCAAATAAAATGGCATGAAGCACTTTTTAGCTATCATTTTTCAAGTCCTAATGGAGTGATTAATAAGATTGATAGCGCAACTTATGCTCCCAAAAGTGTAGTGATTACTCCTTTCTTTGATTGGGTCAATGACCGTCCTCCTATGCGTTCTTTACATGAATCCGTTATTTATGAAGTTCATGTGAAAGGCCTGACTTATCTCCATCCTGAGATTCCAGAAGCGATCAGGGGAACTTATATGGCATTAATTCATCCGCTGGCCTTAGATTATTTTAAAAAAATGGGAATCACCACTATCGAATTGTTGCCTATATATGAATTTATTACTGATCAACATCTCTTAGAAAAAGGTTTAAAAAACTATTGGGGTTATCATCCAATTGGTTTTTTTTCTCCTCATAGTGGTTATAGCAGTACAGGAACTCTTGGCCAGCAAGTGCAAGAGTTCAAACAAATGGTTAAGATTCTTCACCAAGAAGGCATAGAGATTATATTAGATGTAGTCTATAACCATACTTCTGAAGGTAATCATCTGGGTCCTTTTCTCTCTTTAAAAGGGATAGATAATCAAGCTTACTATCGTTTAGTCGCCGATAATCCTAAAATGTATATGGACTATACTGGAACCGGCAATAGTCTCAATATGCGCCATCCTCACGTTCTTCAGATGATCATGGATTCTTTACGCTATTGGATTTTAGATATGCACGTTGATGGTTTTAGGTTCGATTTGGCGGCCACCTTGGCCCGTGAACTTCATGATGTCGATAAACTCTCTGCCTTCTTTGATATTATTCAACAAGATCCAGTCATCAATAAGGTTAAATTGATTGCTGAGCCTTGGGATGTAGGAGAAGGAGGCTATCAAGTAGGAAATTTTCCTCCCTTATGGTCGGAATGGAATGGGCTTTATCGAGATTGTGTTAGGGATTTTTGGCGAGGAAGTGATAAAAAATTATCTGAATTTGCTTATCGCTTTACTGGTAGTCCAGATCTATATGAAAATACAGGACGCCGCCCTTTTGCTAGTATTAATTTTATTACCGCTCATGACGGATTCACATTACATGATTTAGTGTCTTACAATGAGAAACATAATGAGAACAATGGTGAAGATAATAAAGATGGAGAAAACAATAATCGCTCTTGGAATTGCGGAATAGAAGGAGCAAGTGATAACCCTGAAATAATTTTTCTTCGAACAAAACAAAAACGAAATTTTTTAACTACTCTTTTTCTCTCTCAAGGCGTACCCATGCTCCTTGCTGGTGATGAAATCAGTCGAACACAAAAGGGTAACAATAATGCTTATTGCCAGGATAACGAGATCTCTTGGTTTGATTGGAAAAATGCAGATGTAGAATTTTTGGATTTTTGTCGTAAATTAATTTTGTTTCGAAAAGCTCATCCAATTTTTCGTAAACGCCAATGGTTTCAAAGATACCTAAGTAATGGTCTTACTTCACTTACAAAAAAAAATAGAGATATTATTTGGTTTAAACCCGATGGAATAGAGATGGAGGAAGAGGATTGGAAGAATGCATTTGCTAAATCGATTGCCATTTATCTTAATGGCCTGGCCATTTCTGGAACTGATGCTCGTGGAGAAAAAATCAAAGATGATTCCTTCCTGATTTTCATTAATGCTCATTATGAATCTATCGATTTTACTCTTCCTTCACAACTTACCGGAACATGGGTAAAAGTTTTAGATACCTCTCAAGGATTTATAAAAGAGATAAAAAATAACTCCAATCATTCCAATGATAAAGATAAAGATAAAGATAAAGATAAAGATAAAGATAAAGATAAATCTTTAAATCCCAATTCTGTGATTAAAGTTTTAGAGCGTTCATTAATATTATTACAACAAAACTTGTGAAGTTATAAACTTATAATATATGCATACTCTACCTACTGCAACCTACCGATTACAATTCAATTCAAAATTTTCTTTTGAATCAGCACAAAAGATTATAGATTACCTTTCTCTTCTAGGAATAAGTCATATCTATGCTTCACCTTATTTTCAGGCGGCCGCTGGTAGTACTCATGGCTACGATATCCTTAATCATAATAAAATCAGTGAAGAACTTGGAGGAGAGAGTAAATATCAAGATTTTTGTTTTCATTTAAAAAAAAATGGCCTTGGTCAAATTCTAGATATAGTTCCTAATCATATGTCTATAGATGCTGAACAAAATGTTTGGTGGTGGGATATTTTAAAAAAAGGGCAATCAAGCAAGTACGCCTCTTATTTTGATATCAATTGGAGTGCTACTTCTACCTCTAAAAATAAGATTGTGATTCCACTACTTTCTGATCATTATGGAAAATTGTTAAGATCAAAAAAAATCCAGCTTAAACAAAAGGCCAATAAGATTATCATTAGTTGTGAGCAATTAGAATTTCCAATTTCTACAGAATCTTTCATTGCTCTTTATACTAGTGAAGATTTAAAGCAAAAAAGTATTGAACAAATTATATCAGAAATAAATTTTGATCCAATCATTCTTCACACCTTTTTACAACAACAACATTACCGCCTGAGCTTTTGGCGAACCTCTTCCCATCTTTTTTGTTACCGACGTTTTTTCGACATCAATAATTTGATTGCTCTCAGACAAGAAAATGATCTTGTTTTTCAACAAACCCATCAATTCATCGCTAAACTGCTAGGAGAGCATATTATTGACGGATTAAGGGTTGACCATATTGATGGTCTAAGAGATCCAGAACAATATCTTCATCACCTCAGAAAACTTGCTACAGATGCCTGGATTATCGTAGAAAAGATCCTTTTACCCCAAGAACAGTTACCTAAGTCGTGGCCAATTGATGGAACTACCGGATATGACTTTTTGAATTCCTGTTTAAACATTTTTATTGATCCTTTATCAGAACAAGCGTTTGATGAAATTTATAAAGATTTTACAGGAGAAAAAGAAAAATATTCTTTCATTCTTTATAAAAAGAAAAAAGATATTATAGATAGTAATTTTCGAGGAGAAATTAATTATCTATCTGAGCTTCTACTAAATATTTGCGAACAAGAACATTACTATTACGATTATACTTCCTTAGAATATTATCAAGCACTAAGAGAAATTATTGCGTGTGTTCCTGTTTATCGAACATATATTCGCCCCTTTCATCACACTCATCATTCAACAATAGAAATAAACAGAAGCATCATCACTGCTAGCATTAATGCTAGCATTAAAGAGGCCTCTCTCTTAAATCTAAATATTGATTCTGGGCCTTTTATTTTTATAAAAAAAATATTATTACAATCTTCTCATACTAATCTATCCGCCGAGTTCGTATCACGCTTTCAACAAATCACTGGAACCATCATGGCCAAAGGAGCAGAAGACACTGCTTTTTATTGTTATAATCGTTTTCCCGCTGTTAATGAGGTAGGTGGAGATCCCGGGCGTTTTGGTCTTACTATTAATGACTTTCACTCTTTCTTATCTCAAATCCAAAAAAATTATCCTTGCACTATGCTCACCACTTCTACTCACGATACAAAAAGAGGTGAAGATACACGCATGCGACTAGCAGTCTTATCAGAAAATCCTACTGGTTGGAGAGAAGCTATTTACAGATGGAATCAACATAACCACTGCAAAAAAAAACAAGAAAATAATCTTCCTGATCATAATACTGAATATCTTCTTTACTATACCCTCTTTGCTGCCTGGCCTATCGAAGAAGAACGCTTGCAAGAATATATGTTAAAAAGTGTTCGTGAAGCAAAAATTTATACTTCATGGAAAAACCCAAATGAGCATTATGAAAATATTCTTCGCCAATTTATTTCTTCTCTAGTCCACGATCAATATTTTATGAATGATATTTATCATTTTGTGGAAGAACATCTTTATACTGCTAGAGTGAATTCTTTATCGCAAACGCTAATTAAATTAACTGCACCAGGGATTCCTGATATCTATCAAGGTTGTGAGTTATGGGATTTAGGTTTAGTTGATCCCGATAATCGAAAAGCAGTAGATTATAAATTACGTTATAAACTTCTTGAAGAATCACTTCATCTTTGGCCAGAAGAGGTCCTTTTACAAATGGATATAGGAGTTCCTAAAATTTGGTTGATTAATAAAATACTTACCTTTCGTAAATGCCACCCAGAAATATTGGCCCCTTCTGCAGAATATACAGCATTACAGGTAGAGGGTAAAAAAAAGGATCATGTATTTGCCTTTATGCGAGCAAGAAAGGCAATTTCTATCATTCCTCTTCTTGCTTTCAAAAAAAACAAAGAAACTAAAGAGAATAAAGAGACCAATTACTGGGAAGATACTTTTATTAAATGTCCAGAAGGAAAATGGGAAAATCTTTTCACCAAAGAAATGCTATCTAGTAAATCAACTGAAAATATTTTTATGGAAAAACTTTTTTCCAAGTTTCCAATCGCGTTTTTATTCAGTGTTATTTAAAATAGAAATGAAAATATAGAAATGAAGATATAGAAATAAAGATAAGGAGCTAATATGGACACGAAATATCAACCAAGTTTGCATCTGCCGCCGGTGGGAGCTGAACTACTTTTCAAGGAGAAAAAACAAAAAAAAGAAGCTAATGCAGTAAAATTTAGGGTATGGGCCCCTAAACGAAAAAAAGTGGAAGTAATCATAAGTAGAAATGGGTCAGAAGATTTAATTACTTCTTTGTCAGAAGAATTAGCAGAAGCAGAAATGAATGGTTATTTCTCAGGAATAGTTGAGGGTGCACGCCCAGGTGATCTTTATCAATATAGATTAGATGGCCATAAATCTTTTCCTGACCCTGCTTCTCGTTTTCAACCCCAAGGTGTACATGGTCCCTCTCAGATAGTGGATCCTACTGCATACATTTGGAACGATCACTCTTGGAAAGGCATAACAGAACTTCAAGGGCAAGTGATATATGAAATGCATATAGGAACATTTACTAAAGAAGGTAATTGGTCTGCGGCCGCTACTCATCTCCTTTACTTGTTTGAATTAGGTGTGACTGTAATAGAGGTCATGCCTGTAGCGGAATTTCCAGGAAAATTTGGATGGGGATATGATGGTGTTTACATGTATGCTCCAACTCATTTATATGGGTCACCAGATGATTTTCGTCGCTTTATTGATGAGGCCCACCGACTTGGTATGGGAGTAATACTCGACGTAGTTTATAATCATTTAGGTCCCGACGGAAATTATTTTCGTAATTATTCAGATTATTATTTTTCTAATAATTATAAAAACGAATGGGGGGATGCCATTAATTTTGATGGTGATCATTCTCAAAGTGTTCGTGATTACTTTTCTTATAATGCTGCTTATTGGGTAGATGAGTTTCATCTCGATGGACTCCGTTTAGATGCCACTCAACAGATATTTGATTCTTCGTCTGAACATATTTTGACCCTAATTAATAAGAGGGCCAAAAGGGCGGCAAAAACTTACGAACGAGATATTATCTTACTTGCTGAAAATGAAAGACAGGAGGCAAAGCTTGTTAGAACTTTAGAAAAAGGAGGATATGGGCTTGATGGAATATGGAATGATGACTTTCATCATTCTGCCAGAGTAGTGCTTACAGGTAAAAACGAAGCGTACTACACTGACTATTTAGGAAACTCCCAAGAATTACTTTCCGCTGTTAAATGGGGATTTTTATTTCAAGGTCAACGTTATAAATGGCAAAAGGCCAGACGTGGACATTATGCTCTCGATCTTCAACCTCAACAGTTTATTACCTTCCTTGAAAATCACGATCAAGTAGCTAACTCTCTTTATGGAAGGCGCTTGCTATTTCTCACCAGTCCTAGTAGGTATCGAGCACTTACTGCCTTGTTGTTATTGTCTCCAGGCACACCTATGATTTTTCAAGGTCAAGAGTTTGGTTCTTCCTCTCCATTTTTATTCTTTGCCGATCATCATAAGGAATTAAGTCTACTGGTTGCTAAAGGAAGAGGAGAATTTATGAGACAGTTTTCAAGCATTACAGTGCCAGAAGTATTTAATAAGTTGGTTTCTCCCCATGATCCCAAAACATTCGAATGCTGTAAGCTTGATCACTCAGAACGCCAGAAAAATACCTTTATTCTGCAATTGCATAAAGATCTGCTCCGCTTGCGCCGAGAAGAACCCGCGTTCAATGCAAAAAAGCGTAGAGGTTATGATGGTGCTATTCTTAGTGATCAAGCATTGGTTCTACGTTTTTTTATTGAAGATGATATAACCCACCTACCAATGGACCTTTTGTTAATAGTTAATTGGGGACGTGATACTCATCTTGATCCTGCTCCCGAACCACTACTTGCTCCTCCCGAAGGAATGCATTGGAGTCTTCTTTGGACGAGTGAAGATATCAAATATGATGGAGCAGGAACTCCTGCTCTTGATACTGCTGACAATTGGTTGATAGCTGGGGAGACAGCAGTAGTTCTCATTCCCACACAAGAAACCACACAAGGAGTATCAGCATGAACGATATAGCTAATGGTCGGGAAAATGAGACATTACGTATTCCATGGTCAGAAGAAAATAACAATACTAATGCTGAGGAATTAGTTAAACTCGAATGGTTGGTGACAAACGGGCTTGGAGGTTATGCTTCTGGAACTTTAGCGGGAGTTGCATCTCGCCGCTATCATGGATTATTGGTAGCATCCCTTACTGATCCTTTTGGTCGTTGGATGATGCTTAATCATCTTACAGAACTCATCCGTCTACCAAATGGAAATTCATATTTAATTGGAGGTGAAGAGCTACAGGGAAAACTTATTTTACATAGCACGAATCATCTTAAGGAATTTCGACTTGAAATGGGCCTACCCGTTTGGCGGTATGAATTTGAAGGTTATGTGATAGAAAAGCGAATACTATTATCTCACCGTCAAAACTCTGTTTACATTAGTTACCGTTTACTAGAGGGAAATGGAATAATACGAATTAAAATACGACCTTCAGTAAACTTTAGGCCTCATGATTCTCCTGTCAATACAATTAATAGGAGCACGCTGACTGTCTCTTGTACTGAAGGCCGAATAGAACTAATGGAAACATTAGCAAAGTTACCTTCCCTTCGCCTCTATATTTATGGAGAACAAAACGCCTTCACTTTAAAAAGTGCCTGGCCTCCAGCTGTATTTTATCGCATGGAAGAAAGTCGTGGTCATGAATCAGTAGGAGAAATGTGGACACCTGGTTATTTTCGCGCCGATCTCTCAATGGCGGAAGAAGTGACTTTTGTTGCCTCTACCGAATCATGGGATATTATTCAATCTCTATTACCCCAAGAGGCCTTCGATTTAGAAATCACACGCCGAGAGCGACTTCGTGATATCGCTCATCCTGCTGTCAAAAAAGGGGCCATCAGTGAATTAATTTTGGCCGCTGATCAGTTTTTAATTACACCTGCAGGCCGAACAATCCATGAAGCGCGCACTCGCGCCGCCGGAGATGAAGGGCGTACAGTGATTGCAGGTTACCACTGGTTTACAGATTGGGGACGCGATACCATGATCAGCTTAGAAGGGCTCACGTTGATCACTGGCCGTTATATTGAGGCCGGCCATATTCTTCGTACGTTTTCTCACTATATTCAAGATGGATTAATTCCTAATTTTTTTCCTGACGGACAAAATGAGGGGCTCTATCATACTGCTGATGCAACATTATGGTTTTTTCATTCTCTAAATCGCTACTTTTTACTTACTAATGATCACATTACTCTTCGACAAATTTTACCTAAGCTTCTTGATATTATTGATCATCATCTGCGCGGAACTAAATTTGGAATAGGCATAGATATTAAAGATGGATTACTCACTCAAGGAGAACAAGGTTATCAGCTTACTTGGATGGACGCCAAAGTTGGAAATTGGGTAGTTACTCCTCGAAGAGGAAAAGCTGTAGAAATAAATGCTCTCTGGTATAATGCTTTACGGTTATTGCAACATTGGTTGCAACAGCAAGATTTACTAGAAGATGAACTCAAAAATGAGAAAATAATTGCAAGAGCACAAGAGATCGGCGCACTGGCCGATAAAGTTTACCGCTCATTTAATGAACGTTTTTGGAACTCATCAAAAAATTTTCTTTATGATGTAGTAGATGGAGAAAATGGAGATGACGATGCTCTAAGACCTAACCAACTTTTTGCCATTTCTCTTGATTACCCAGTACTCGCAAAAACTAGGTGGCCAGCAGTCCTTTCTGCGGTATCAGAAAAACTCTTAACTCCATTTGGACTTCGTTCGCTAACACCTGATCATCCTGATTATAAATCACTCTACTTCGGTGATGTTCGCGCTCGAGATGCAGCTTATCACCAAGGCACTGTGTGGGCCTGGTTAATTGGTGCATATATCGATGCCTGGTTGGCAACTTATCCGGAAAGAAAAAGTGAGGCCCGAAATTATTTAAAGGGCCTTGTAAAACATTTAGGTGAACATTGTATCGGCACTATTAGTGAAATTTTTGATGGCGAACCACCTTTCACGCCTCGAGGTTGTGTCGCTCAAGCTTGGAGTGTAGCGGAGGTATTAAGAAGTTGGGTTCGCACTTCATTTGAAGAATAGGATAATAGCAATGGTCAGTTTATATAGGTGAAATAGTCTCATTTTTACCATCGATAACAAAAAGTCTTTTGCTGCGCGATTTTTCCACACCCTTGTCAGGAGTAACTTTATCCTTATCATCCTGGCCACTATTATATTCATAAGTTATCTCTTCTACTTCAATAGTTTTATAATCGATTCTTTTGGCCACAATCTTCTTTGTACTACCAGATTTGGATTTGGGATCAGAAATATTATCTACTTTATATTTATAATAGTCCACTGTCACTTCATCAATTGCTTCTGGGTCAGTGGCGGCAAAGATATCAACTTCTTTTTCTGCAATGTAATTCGACAAGATTCCCAACTTCCTAGTTAGGTAGTACGAGTGGGCCTCTGCTTGTAACCTGTTTTTGGCCCTTACTACAATTGAGGCCTTAGAATTTTTCATAAATTCATGACCCATCAAATATCCATCCGCGAACCGATTGGCCACCTCTGGCCGAGTGCTAAAAGAAGTAAAACCACTTCGCCAATATTTCTCATCTTTCCCTCGGGTATGTTCATAAACCGTATCATAAAACTCTTTTGGATCATTGGTTAGTGTGTGGTTATACTGATCTAATTTTGCCTTTAATTGTTCTTTAGTGATATTACTATTAATGCCCATGCCGATAGTGGTTCCGGTTGGATGGATAAAGTGAGACAAAATCTCTTCTATTGCAGGTTCATAACTTAATCTTAAACCGCGATGAATATATGCTTCTTTGTCTTTCTCATTTTTATAAAAAGAGTCCATCTTAATTTGATACTCTTTTTCATTATGAGATAGATCACAAAATGTTTCTCTAAACAAAGGTGTCGCCAAACTTATTCCATTGGTCAGTTCAGCACTCATGTTATATGGGTCTTGATAAGCTAATTCCTTTTTCCAGACCAAAAATTTATTGATTGCTTCTGGTACACTGTTAATTTTTTCTTTTCCATCTAGCTCATAAAACCATGTCATGAATTCTTCAGGAATAATTTTTTGTTTATTTAATACTGTTTGCAGTTCAGGATTCATTACAATAATACTGGCCTCTGCTAGCCCCTTGTGAGATATACCTTCTAATCCCAACACGTAAAGATTTTGATGATATTTTTTTGCCAAGGTAATTGAATCGGTTAACATCTTCTCAAAACCATCCACATCCATTTCTACATCTTCTCCAAAGTGAGTCCAGATGGGTGTCGGTAAATCATATCGATTTAATACCCATTCACTAACTAATCTGGCAACTCGACCGTTCCCATTTATAAAAGGATGAATAGAAATAAAAGAGTGGTAAAACTCAGCAACTGCTTTTATCACTTGTGCTTGGCTTTGCACTTTAGATAAGTCAGTCTTTAATTTTTTCAAAGTAAGACCTAATATCTCGGTAATCATTTTTTGATAAGCTTGCGGATCATTTTTTTCAATCGCTTGAATAGTCTTCTCACTAAGAAGTTTTTTTATAGCTGGTCGTTTATAATCAGCAATTGATAGATATCGACAAAATCTATAATCGGAAGGAGTTTTATACCCATGAAAACTAATAAACTGGTTTGTCTTGATCATTCGCTCTGCTCGCTCTTTAACTGTTTCCATGGGTTTTATCACTTCATTGGTACTCCACAAAGTTATTCCCTCACGCCTGCTATTAAGGGCCGATTCTCCGGCAAGATTGAAATAATAAATTACATCTGAGTTTCTAATTACACCTATATTTTCATCGGAAGTATTTTCTGAATTACAATGAATGCCTGGTCTCCACTCGCGGATACTTTCTTTAGAAAGAAGATTATATTGTAATTTTTGTAAGTTTTCACCATTCAAATCAGCAATGCCCAGTTTATTTATTTCCTCCCTGGCCTTAAGGTAGCCATCAAAAGGATACTCGCCATTTTTATCATATTTATAGGCCACAATGGGATCTTTCTCACTAGAATTTATATTATCTAAAAACATTCTTCCCCTATTATAGAAATAATGACCTAGCAGCCATTCTTTAAACTGTTCAAACTTCTTCTTATCTTTAATATTTTTTTCTTGCTGATCTAATATTTTTTTCATCAACATATATTGCCCAGTCATTTTTGCCGGTTGCTTATCATATGCGGCCATACCACTACTGATTAATTTTTCCGGCATAGAACGAAGTATTGCTTTACACTCTTCCAACTTTCCACAGTGGGAGATCTGCCTTTTGGGTAAAGTAAAAAGACTAGGAGTATAGATCATAGAGCGGGTAGTGGCACTCGCCACTTTGGCCATCAGAGGTATAAATCTCCTCATCTCGCTCGCTGCCTGGGCCGAATTAAATGCAGCACCAGAGGTTAGGGAAAAATTAATCAATATTAATGACCAAAAAAATAAAAATAATTTGTAGTGCTTAACTTTCATATCTGTTCACCTTGTATTTTTTTTATAGATAAATAAATTTAGTAAGATAATTAGATTGATAATTAGATTGTAGATTAAATCAGTTATTCTTTAGGAATAAAATTTTTAATTATTTTTTTTTTCTGAAATTTCAAGTGGTTATTAATTTGTAAAATTTGAGCTAAATAAAAAAAACATGCCCAACTTTTGTGTGTTTCTATATTTTTTTAATTTCGCAAAAATTCTACTATATAATTGGACATACTTATCTATCATACTCGTCACATACTCATCAAAGTTGAGTAGAAACACCTATAAAAAAAGCAGATAAGCTATTTTTTAAATTTATATTAACTTCTAAATTTAAAAGCATTTTATTATCAGGATAGAAAAAAAACTTACGATTTATGCCTGCTGATAATACATATCGCATTTCGTACGAATGAGTGTCGGAATCAAGGGCGGCACTAATTGGGAGGGATACAAATGGATATCCAATTAAAGGTTCTTGAGCATATGAAAGAGTAAGTATTGGAGATACCCCAAAAATGTGTTTAACTGTAAAAAATTCGTTCGCGCGTTCATAATAAGGACGGAGCAAAAAGTGAGGACCAATATTATAGACATCAAAATTGGCGGCCAGGCCAATACGCTTACTACGATTCGTATTAGATACTCCTCCATTTGCCTCCAGAGCTAAAGAAGGATTTATTTTACGAAGGTAACGTGCTTGTAAACCTACACCTGTCTCATCTGATAAAAACTCCGTAAGCTCAGTAGTAATAATTCCTCTCTTGCTTACATTAGATAATGGATATGCAGATAGACCTAATCCATAAGCAAATGCAGAAGTGTTTATGAACACTATGGCCACCAAGCTAATCACACCTATTATTCCATAATAAAATATAAATCTGTGATTTTTATTCCTGTTGCTCATATTCTAACTCCTCTATATTTATTATCTTAATAACTATAACTCCTTTATTAACTCCTTTATTAACTCCTTTATTTAAAATTAAATTACAATGGTAAAGATTATAACAAAAATACAATAGAAGAAGTAATCTATTTTTTAATAGTAAGGAATAACCTATCTGAAAAAACAACATTGGTAATTATAAAAAGATTATTATATAAAATAAACCTTCAAAATATATTTTATTGGAGGTCATTATATGAATATGAATTTTCCAAAAAAAATTAATTCTTCTATAGGCGGCCCATCATCTCATCCTACCAAAACACCACCCCCTCCACCTCCTCAGCATCAAGAACAACAACCAGGAATAGAGGGAGAATTGAGTCCAAAACCTATCTCTATAAGATCAAACTACAAGGGCAGTAACAAATTAAAAGATAAAGTGGCCATAATCACTGGAGGAGATAGCGGTATAGGAAGGTCTGTCGCTTATTTGTTTGCGCTTGAAGGTGCAAATATAGTTGTTTCTTATTTAAATGAGCATAGCGATGCTGAGGAAACAAAAAAAAAAATAGAGAGTTTTGGAAGTGAATGCCTACTTGTAGAAGGAGATGTGGGTGACGAAGATGTATGTAAAAGAATCGTTAAGGAAGCTATTAATAAATTTAAAAAAATAAATATCTTAGTAAACAACGCTGCCGAACAACATGTGGTAAAAGATCTTTCGGAGCTTACAAGCATACAATTAGAAAAGACTTTTAGAACCAATATTTTTTCTTTTTTTTATTTATCTAAGGCCGCACTTCCTCATTTATCAGATAATGAAGGTTGTATTATCAATACAACTTCTGTAACCGCTTATAAAGGGCATAAAGAATTGTTAGATTACTCTGCTACCAAAGGAGCAATTGTAACATTTACTCGTTCATTGGCATTATCATTAATTGAAAAAGGTATAAGAGTAAACGGGGTAGCGCCTGGTCCGATTTGGACTCCTCTAATTCCTTCAAGTTTTGACGAATCAAAAGTTGAAAAATTTGGTAAGAAAACACCTATGTCTAGAATGGGTTGGCCTTCTGAAGTGGCCCCTTGCTATGTTTTTCTCGCTAGTGATGATTCCAGCTATATGACTGGTCAAATATTACATCCAAATGGAGGAGAAATTGTTAACGGATAACATTTTTATATTTTCCCAATATAAAAAATCATATATTTCTAACAACTGTTTGTAATCTTTCTTCGGCGGAGATATCTTTTTTTGATATTTTCTCAACAAAAGTGTTATCAGTGTTTAGTAAACTTAGTGCCGCCTTTTCTCTTAATATTTCTTCTGTGGTTCGAACTCCTAAGCGGCGTAAAATAGGAAGGGGAGGACACCACCCTTGAATACTGTGTTGTAGAAGAAAAGAAGATACAATAAGTGGAAAAAGACGTAATCTTTTTTTGACAAAAATTCCTGTTAATAATCCTAAAATAATAAAAATGGAAGCATTTGCTTCTAGTATTCTCTCTATATCCCATTCTTTGTCTAACTCTTTTAAGCGCTCAGGAATTAATTCTGGATGCCTTCCATAATATTCAATCGAAGCATCAGTTTGAATTTTTATTTTTCTATTAACTGCTGGGTGGGTATTGTCATGAACTCGATCTTTTTTACTAAATAATTCCATAAAATTCCTCCTTAGTTATTGGAGTAAAGTAATGTAGCTATTATTTCTTGTCTAGGAAGATTTTTATATGATTAGAAATAAGCTATCTAAGAGGGAGGGGGGTTTTGTTTTTTATCATCTGCAATGTTAGGGCCTATAGGCGCCCCCTTAGGGCCAACGCTTACTAATGACAGACCATATTCCAGTATTCTTTCCATTTTCTGTAGACAAAATTGATTGAACTTCTACTGCAATTATATCGCCATTTTTTTTAATGAATTCTTTTTGATATCTTGTTGATTTACCGTTTGAAATAATCTCTTCTAAAACAATCTTATCTTCTTGATCCTGCCATTTAAAAGGAGTGATGTCTTTATATGATTTTCCGACTAATTCTTCAAAAGAGTATCCCAGCATTTCTAAAAAGTTGTTATTTGATTTTAAAAATTTTCCGTGCATATCAACTTCTATAATTCCATCATTACTAATTTCATATAGAAGACGATACTTATTTTCTGTCTCTTTTAATGCAAATGCCGTGCGCTTCATTTCAGAGATTTCCACAAAAGTTATTACTGCTCCCTCTATTACATTATCCTGAGTGCGATAAGGTCTTATATGTAAAAGATACCATGTTCCAGCTTTGGTCTGAACCTCAACTTCTTTAAAAATTAAAGTATCTAATACTAACTGAATGTCTTCGATAAGATGATCATAGTTTATTAAATTAGATACAATATGACCTACGGGACGCCCTACATCTGATGGAATCAGATTTATAACTTGAGTAACAGAGGGAGTGAACCTTTGAATATATAATTGATGATCAACAAAAATAGTACCAATGCCTGTACCTGCCAGTAAATTATTCATATCATTATTTGATCGTAACAGATCAGAGAGTTTACTTTGCAATTCAGTATTAACAGTGGCCAATTCCTCATTCATTGATTGCAACTCTTCCTTAGATGTTTCTAATTCCTCATTAGTAGATTGCATCTCTTCATTTACTGATTGCATTTCCTCATTAAGAGATTTTAATTCTTCATTGGAGTCGGCAAGTTGTTCGTTGGTAGTTGATAGATATTCGTCTCGATCATGTAATTCCTTGCTTAACATTTCTATATTAGTATTAATAATACTTGTATCAATATCACTTTCAGAGTTAGCAACTTCAGTTGAAATTACTGACAAACTAGTTGCGATTGTTGGTAGAGTAGATTCTTCTAAAATGACTACAAAAAGTTTTGAGCCAAAAGCAGTTTCCTCTGAATCTAAGTTTAGTGGCAACACTGTTAAATTGGCGGTTATATAATTACCATTTGTTTTTACTTTTAATCCTGGATAATGGATCGAAGTATTAGACATTTTTGATTTATAAAGCGCAACTGTTAAATCACGCTGTAATCCTTCTCTGGCCATCTTTAATATGTTTATGCAAACTTCTCCATGAACTGGTTCCAAATACTGACCTGTACGACCATGTATATATAAAATATCACCTTGCATGTTAACAAGAATTCCTATAGCAGAAAAATGTTGTAATAAGGATTTTTCAGTTAATTGTTGTATCCTATTATTTATATAGCTTTCATCATTAATAAAAGTTTTATCAATTAAATATTTCCTATTAACTAGAGGTTTCGCATTTCTAAAAAATTTAATATTTCCAAGAATAGAAGAATTGTGCTGCCCTTGAGAATCATCTTTACGTTGATAGATTTTTAATTTTCTATCAATTATATTAAAAAGATTTGTAAACTCTCCAACAGTTTCAGAGGTTCCTAAAACGAGAATACCATCGGGATTTAAAGCATAATGAAACATAGGAATGATTTGCTTTTGCAACTCATGCCCCATATATATTAATAGATTACGACAGCTAATTATATCAATTTTAGAAAATGGAGGATCTTTAATAATATCTTGTTCAGAAAAAATTAGCATGTTTCGAATATTTTTATTTATACGATAATTGCGATCAATATGAGTAGAAGAGTTTTCTTCGTTTACAAAAAAACGAGTAAGTCTTTCAATAGAAACATCTGCCGTAATATTTGAAGTATAGGTACCACTACGGGCCACCTCAATTGCTCTATTATCAATATCAGTAGCAAATATTTGGATGGTAAAATTTTTTTTGAGTTTATCCATCTGTTCTTGCAATAAGATAGCAATAGAATATGCTTCTTCCCCTGTAGAACAACCAGGCACCCATACTCTTATTGCAGTATTAGCAGGTCTGTTAGCAAAAATAGTAGGAATAATTTTTTCTTCCAGTAAATAAAAAATCTCTTTATCGCGAAAAAAATTAGTTACACCTATCAAAAGATCTAGAAAAAGAACTTCAATTTCCGACGGTTTTTCTTTTAAATAATTTACATATTCATCTATAGACTCTATATGATTCAAGGCCATTCTGCGCTCTATACGTCTCAAAATAGTATTTCTTTTATATAGTGAAAAATCATGATGAGTTTGTGCTCGAATAAGAACAAATATTTTCTTTAATGCATGTTCGATGTTTGCTATATCAGGAAAAACTATAGATAAATTTTTGCCAAAAACAGTTGATACAAAGGTGATAAGTTGTGTGGGCATTTCAGAAGAAGGCAGAATATAGTCAACTAAACCTGTTTTAATTGCACTTCTAGGCATACCATCAAAATCTGCAGATTCTGGATCTTGAACTATAACAAGTCCACCTTCAGCTTTAATTGCTCGAATACCCAAAGTTCCATCACTACCAGTGCCAGAAAGAATAATACAAATTGCTCTGTCTCGTTGATCCAAGGCCATTGAACGAAAGAAAAAATCAATAGGCATTCGATGTCCACGAGGAAGAGTTGGCTCTGAAAGCTTTAGTACATTATTTGATAAAGATACATCTCTATTTGGCGGAAGGATGTATGCGCAACTTTCTTTAATTTCCATTCTATCTTCAATTTCAAAAACTTGCATTTTTGTATAACGCTGGATTAGATCTGTAAGGATACTTTTATGATCTGGATCTAAGTGTTGTAGAAAAATAAATGCCATATTGATTTCTGTTGATGGCATTCCTGAAAAAAATTGTTCAATTGCAACTAATCCACCAGCAGAAGCACCAACCCCAATTATGGGAAATATATTTTTTGTTGTGTTTTTATTTTCATTCATAACTAATTATCATATCAGCATTAATCTCTTTATAATATAAATAATATAAAAATTGTTATATTAGCTTTACATTGAAAAAAAAATCAAAAATGTTGTGACCCATTATTCATGGTTTATTAATATAAATTAAATAAAAAATGAATTTTCATTCATAAATTACTTTAATCAAGATTGAGTATTTGAAAAATGATTAAATAAGATTAATTGTAACTATCTTAATTCAATAATGGTTCAATAATGATTCATAAATGATTCATAAATGATTCAATAATGATTCATAATATGGGGGAAAAATATTATGATTATGTTTAAAGGAATAAATATTCCGAGAAGATGTTTTTTAAGAGTATCAATGCACTTTACTCTTCTAATTGTTTTTTTGTTTATCTATCTTTTTATTACTAAATACTCCACAATAAACAATATAACAGAGACATTATCTAAAAATAAGTTAATACAATTTTCCGATAAATTCATCTCATCTTATAAATCAACATATGAGAAAACTAGCAATGAGAAAAAGACTTTTGATATAGTAGTTGAAATTTTCAAAAACCATAGCAATATTCATTTTATTAAAATCAATGATGACAAAAAAAATATTTTGTTTATGTTTGCGGATATTACAGGCAAAAATATTTACTCCGAAATAATAAGAGATAAACCAAATAGCAAAGAGTTAAGTGATAATACTTTTGAAATTCTTAAGTCTCCTAAGTCTCTTACGTCTGCTGATAAAAAATATGCAACTTTTAATAAAGTATTTACTCTTAAAGACGGTCAATCGCGCTATCTAAAAATGCTTATTGCTGCAGAAGAAATAAAAAAAGATGTACCTAAAATGTTAATCGATATCTTAATAATTATTTTAATAGTTATGTTGTTTACCGTACCGTTGATATTTTTGTCTTTAAATTTTTTCCTAAAACCTATTCATAAATTGTCATTAGAGATACAAAAAATCAAGTTAGATACTCCTGTTTTATGGAGGCAATTAAAGCAAAACGAAAGTAATGATTTCTTAAAAGAAATAATTGTTTCTGTTAATGAATTAATCTTTAGGTCTCAAAGATCACTTATCTGTCAAGAAAATCTTGGAAGATTTTTGGCCCACGAAATAAAAACGCCTCTCACTCATTTGATGAACGAAATTGAAGAAATGGATAGAAAATCTTCTGGTGGTGTCAGTATCGCCAATAGTAGTAGTGGAAAAAGTAACAAAGAATTCTGTAAAGAGTCCATACAAAGTGTTTTAAGAATTCGTACAATAGTAAATAACATTTGTGATCTGGCATATATAGACAGTAATTTATTTGCTGAAAAAAAAACAAACATTGTTAAATTGTTATCTGAAACAATATTAGAATTTGAACGAATTTATACTACAAATATAAATTTTGAAAAGACTTTTGAATCTAATGAAGAATTCGCAATGATCAGCCCTGATTATTTTTGGATACTCTGTTCAAACATTCTTAGAAATTCTTTGGATCATGGACATGGACGTGAAATTGCACCATTAGTTCAATTGTCTCAATCAGAAAATAAATATAAAATTGAATTTAAAGATTACGGCCCAGGATTTCCTTTCTCAAATAACATCCTTGAAAGAATCAATAGTGAAGAAAATATAGAACAATTATTAAAATCACGTGGTACGGGTTTAGTTTTATGTATAAAGATATCAGAAATAATGGGAATAGAAATTAAATTTAGAAATCATTTACCTCAAGGAACATCGGTTACTCTTTTACTTGAAAATATAAATGCCACTTCACTAGAAGAGAATAATGATGCATTGTCAGCAGAAACTATTATAAACATACAAATTGATTTAATGAAAAAAAAGTTAAAGGAGAATGAAAAATATATCGCTATTGCTAACAAAGAAATTCAATCATCTAATACTAATATGCAATTTCTAAATGAAGAATTATATACAGCAAATGAAGAATTAAAAAATTCCAATGATGAACTTCTTGATGTAAATCAAGAACTCACTGACATAAATAATGAATTACAAAATAAGATAAGTGAATTAACAAATGTTCGTAACGATATGAATAATTTGTTAATAGGTAGTAGTATAGGCACTATATTACTTGATCATCAACTGTGTATAAAAAGGTTTTCACCTTTTATTGCACAAATATTTAATTTTCTTCAAAGTGATATAGGAAAACAAATTGAAAATACTAATTTAAAATTAAATAATTTTGATGAAATAATTTCAGATATACGCAATGTCCTTTCTACTTTGATTCCAAAAAAGATTGAAGCTCAAACTTATTCTAACGAATGGTTTCTGCTTAATATTCGTCCTTATCGCACTATAGATAATGTAATTGATGGAGCAGTGATTTCATTCATAGAAATTACGGATATAAAAAAACAGGGCAAAATGTTATGAACTAATACTACTCCATAATACTAATCCATAATACTAATCCACAATATAAAATTGCTTAATCCCGTACAAACCATTAGCTACTTCTATTGATCTTTGAAAAGATGAAAAATTAATTTCCATACATCCTCTCTGAAAATAATAATTATTCATTCTAATTGTTCTACTATCAGTATTATTGATATTGAAATTTTGATCTACTTCTCTTAAATTTAATATTTCAACTATCCCTGGTCGTGAATCGATGCTAGCAATTCTTATGTCTTTTGCTGATAAAAATACCACATAGTATTCATCGCTAATAATATTATTGGTATTGGCCTTATTAGCATTATTAAGCTTTGACGTAGACTTACTAAATACTTTTACTATGTGAGGATTTTCACCAAATTCCGAATTCAAACTAAAGCTATGTCTTACAAATTTAAAATTTTCATCAACTATTAAATTAATAAAATATCTTTTTCCAAGATCATTTTGCAAAAATGAAGGCAATCCAAATGGTTTTGCAAACCAATAGGGCCGAGAAACAATCTCTTTTTCACTTTCAATAAACAGCAATTTATTCGAGAACAAATCATTATTTTCAATAAAGTCTAAAATATTATTATTATAATCATAATTATAATAATTAAGGTCAATTATTTTTTCAGAACTATAAAGATCTTTTAAAGTTGCTGTAGCATTACCATCCTTCTTATTATCTACATTATCTGTGCTGTCTATTTTTAAAGAAATAAGATTTTTTTTAGGTTTTAATTTTTCATTTACTAGACCAGAATTATCAGCATTACTTATATCATTTGTAATAAGTAAATTTTTTTCAATCTTTACTGGTATTCCAGGAATATTTATTTTTTGCTGACAAAGCAATTGGCCATCTTTGTTTACAATAGGTAATAAGAAATATTTTTTATATTTGTTGTTTGAATCATCTGGATCAGTAACATTTTCATAGAAAAACCAAAATAGTTTGTTAGAAAATACTTTTATAGTTAGCTCATTTATATCATTTTTAAATTCTTTTAAATAATCACAATTTGCTAAGTTGATTTTATTTAAATTTTTTGAATCAAATTTTGGATGATTAAGTGGATGGGTTAATGTTCCCACTAGCTGACTTACTGCTCCCTTAGGAATTTT
>JADGAM010000045.1:22958-25202 GCA_015232015.1 Oligoflexia bacterium
GTTATCAATAGCTTTAATTATACCATTTCCGCTATTACTATTTTCATCACTATTAGTTATTAATGAAAGTGGAATTTCTTGTTCATTGAATGCAATGGTTCCATCATTTTTTAATGTTATCAATGAAAGATAATTTCTTATGACATTAATATTACCTTCTTGGATATATTTTTTTGTTAATATGAATAACTTCTTATTATTTAGATTAAGAAGATTTACATAAGTTCCGTTAAGTTTAATAATCTGAGTGGCAGAGTCCCGCTCGCTATCGGCCTTTGTGATATCAACAAATCTTAATTCTGTATAATCCTCTTTATTTTTGTTATTAGAAACAATCTGAACACCTAATTTTTTTATTCCTTTAAAGGAACCACCAAAAATTACCTGATAATTTATTATATTTCGAGCTAATTCCAAAATATTAATTGCTTTAAAAATCTTATTATACTCTCCAATTTTCTCATTATCTAAAGTAACATCATAGGTTGCTAGTTCCTCATTGGTAAATGTATTAACTTTATTAATTTCAGGATTATGAAAAACTCGTTTTAACCATCCACTCGATGCTTGAACAAAACCACCCTCTTTGAAATTATTATTTTTGTTATTTAAATCAAAAGCAATTAATTTGCCTCCATTTACGTTATAGCTTTCATCATTTAATTTAAATGCTTGAAAAAGAATGGTCCCTAATCCACTTTCACTATCAAATTTTAATTCAATCATTTTGTCAGCAGAATTAAAATCAACCCATATATTATCATTTTTAGAAAATGTTAAACTAGAAACTATTTCTTTTTCTACTAGGCCATTTTCTTTAGATAAGATCTTAAAAAGTACAATTTGAGGATATCTTCTATTTTGTTCATTATCTTCTGATGGAGTAATATAACCAAGACCTACAATATAATCCGTTCCTTTGTAAGATATAGGAAATGATCTTTGTATCCAACCATCAAAATTTAATCTTCCCTTGTAAGTTATTTTTTCTTTTATGTTTGAAAGATCAAATACATCTAATGGATCAATATAGTTTTGAGGTACCCAAAAAACATAAAGTAAATTTTTTTCAAAACGAACATCTTGAATAGAAGCATTTAAATCATCACTGCTCCCCACAGTTAATTCTTGATCAGCAGTATTTTTCCTAACAATATTTGCATTACTCACATCACTATTATTATTGTTATTGTTAAGATCATCATTTATTTTAAATGCCTGTACCGCAATTCTTAAACGAGATGTATTATCAATAGTGGCCGTATCAGTTGTGCGATAATTTGAAACTGCAATTAAATAATCGTCTTTTATCAATGCTTGACTTCTTTCATTAATAGTTCCTTTTAAATCGGCCATAAGTAGAGGTCTTATTTTTCCTTCATTACTTGTAATATCCACTACCATCATACTCTGAGATGGATTTTGCCAATTATTATCTTTTTGTAAAACTGCTAGAAGATAATAATGGTACTTATTTTCATTTTTATCTTTTACTTCAACTATATTCATTAACTCCCCATAAGCTAAAGGAGTTTCTAAAGTGTACTCTTGAATTAATTTTACTTCATTAGAATATTTGCCAGAATATTTACCATTATTTTCTTTTAGAGAATAAGAGTAAATTTTACCTTGATTTATTGTCTGTGTTTTGCTTTGATTTTCATTTTCATTTTGATCAAGTTTCAATATTAAATTATAGCGAGTTACTACATATAAGATATCTCCTACCATTCTTGAGTCAACTATGCTTCCTTTCATATTAATTTCTTGAATCACTTTGGGCAATTTTGGATTAAAAACACTAGTAATGATTAATTTGCTTGATTGCTCATTTACATTATTTTTATTATATCTAACATTATTGTTTTCCAAAGTGATAATTCTTTCTGAGTTTGAATGATAATATATATTTTGTGACCAATTCCCTGTTGCTTCTGTTCTCCCTAATATTTTGGCCTTATTTATTCCATCTTCAAAACTAATAATTTCCAATCCTCGATAATTATTTAATAGATAAAGCAATTTTTTGTTTTCTTTACCCACTTTAAATACATCAGATTCTTGAATTTCTCTATTTCTTCCCGTGCTATCGTTAGTATCGGTAGATGCATTTCCAGAAATTCCCATCATATAATGTTTTTGTGAATAAAGTTCAAAAGGGTTAAGAAATTCAGTTTGGCCTACATATCTTGTTAGTTGTTTTTTTATTAACTCGTCTGCTGAAGCTAAATTTGCGCAAAAAAT
>JADGAM010000046.1 GCA_015232015.1 Oligoflexia bacterium
AGGAAAAGCTAATCTAATGACAGATGCAAAAGTTTATTTAACTGATTTACTTCCGAGTAATAATTTTTATAATCTTCTAGTTATCTCAAATCTAAAAAAGCAAATCTCTATTTTAATTAATCTTCAAATTAATGAGAAATTATCTGAAAATGAGTTTTCAGCGCTTTTGAATTTTGAAATAATCAGAGCAAATGAATTTAAATATGTTTTATGTTTTTACTATACGACTTTGGTATTTCTTGTTGTGAAAATCTATAATGCATTATTTGCTTTAATAATTGAAAAAATTTATTTTAAAAGCATGAAATACTATATGAAAACGATCAAAAATTATCTATCACTTTTCATAAGAACACTATATTATCCATTATTAAAAATATTTGCTTCAATCTTTTCTTGTCGGAATAAGGCCAATAAGCATATTGAACAATTTATAATTCTTAACGGGAAAAATGCGGCACATGATTTGGCATTGGCAATAACAAAACTTTCATGTTTTAATAAAAGAGATGCAGTAAGGGATTTAGAAGAGGGGTTGTTATTGATTACACCTGGGAATTATAAAAAATTTCATTCATATTCCCTCTATATGAGTGAAGTGGAATTATATAATAATCTTATTCGAAAACTCTGAAAGTGACCAATAATTATGTTAAAATCAAATTTTAGTTTTAATTTCAAAAATCCATTTAGAATGAAAAAAAAAATGCTGAACTAAATAGATACTATCCAGTTCTTTTCACTTTTATTTTTGTTGCAATTTTAATTCAATACTCTTTTCCATCCATTGAAGCATTCTTTTATGATTTGAGAATTCAATGGGATTTAGGAATTAAGTACAATGACGATATAGTCATTGTGACTATGGATGATGAAAGTGACTCTTTTTTAGGTGAGAAATTTCCATATACGTATGCTACGCATACTCGTTTTATGAGTGAATTAACCAAACATTCTCCGGCCATAATTAATTATATTATTAATTTTAAAATGCCAGATTCTGAGCCAGAGGCAGTTGAGTTACAAAAATTAAAAAAAATAATAAAAGACTACACATTATTAGGTGGAGCTTTTAGGTTTGGAACTGCTTTAATCGAGGGTGTGGGCGAGGAATGGCCATATGAAGAGCTTAGGGAATTTGGTCATTCATTGGCACTTCTTCATAGGGACAGTATTTTGTTTGCTAAAGATGAGATTTGTAGAAGGGCCATATTAAATATATCAGGAGATGATTCATTACATCTTTGGACCGCTAATAAATTTCGAGAGCAACAAGGTTTATCTTCAAATTTTGCTAATGCTTACAGGGGGGCATATTATTCTAAGGAAGCAGATGCCACATTTGCTCTATTTCGATATTATACTTCGCCTCTTATTAATAATCCTAAAATTAAAAAAATTCCATATCACAGAGTAGTGGTAGGCAATATTCCACCAGGTTTTTTTGAAAAAAAAATTGTATTGGTTGGAGCTCAATATATATCTAGAAGTAACGATTTTATAGCTACACCTTTTGGTCGAACTCAGAGTCAACAATCCTTAACTCCAAAACTAAATATTCATGCTGAAGTAATCGAAGCATTAATACAAAATAAAACTGCGAGCATGCTTCCTCGAACTGTCACAGATTTATTATGTTTTATTTTGGCATTATTTCTCTCATATATTAATTCAAAAGTAAGTCCCACAAGGGGATTAATGATAATATTCGTGACATTTCTTATAATATTTTTTATTTCGTTTTTAGCGTTTTCTTTGTTTGGAACTTGGATATATGTTACACATTTGATCTTAACAATCTTTATTGTTTATTATATATGGGTACCATTCCGGGCCATAGCCGAATATCAAACTAGATATACTATGGAAGAGGAAACAAAATTATTAAAACAGGTTGATAATTTGAAACAAAATTTTATTTCTTTGATGAGTCACGATCTTAAAACCCCTGTAGCAAAGATTGCTAGTAATGCAGATATTTTAGGTAATTATTTTCAAATGGATGAAAAGCAACGGGTATGCATAAGAAATATTATTGAGGCCACAAAAGAATTAAATAATTTCATCACGGGAATTTTGGATTTTATTAAAGTTGAAGCTCAAAGATTTAATCTTAATTCTCAATCAAAAGATTTAAATATTGTTGTGGATACAGTAATAAGCAACTATAAATATGAAATTCAGACGAAAAATGTGGAGATTATTAAAGAATTATCCCCATTATTCCCCATAAAAATGGATTTTGAATTAATAAAAAGAGTAGTGAGCAATCTATTTGAAAATGCTATAAAGTATTCTTCTAAGGATAAACGTCCATCAGTTGAACTAAAAACTTGGGATGATGATAATTGGGTCTACTTGTCAATTAAGGATAATGGAGTAGGCATCTCCGAGGAAGATCTAAAACACATATTTGATAAGTTTTATAGGGTAAAAAACGATGCTTCTCATTCTATAAAGGGATTTGGGTTGGGACTTTATTTAGTAAAATACTTCATTGAGTTGCATGGTGGTAACATTGAAGTTAATTCAAAGCTTGGTATTGGCACAATTTTTTTGATAAAGTTAAAAAACGAGTAATTATGAATTATAAAATTAATGGATAACAAATAAAAACAAAAAAACAGGGAGAAATATATTTATGTATCGCGTTTTAGTAGTAGATGATGATCAAGTGTTACAACAATCAATAAAGCAGGCATTAGAATTTCATGATTTTATCGTGAGTACAGCATGCAATGGTAAAGATGCTGTAAGCGCAGTTTACAGAGAGAAATTTGATTTAGTGGTTATGGATGTAAACATGCCAGGAATGAGTGGAATAGAAGCATTAGTGGAGATAAAAAAACATGATCTGGCCACCATAGTTCTAATTTTAACTGCCTATTCTAATGTTCAAGATGCAGTTCGCGCGGTTAAAGAAGGCGCATACAATTATCTGGAAAAACCCATTAGCTCTGAAAATTTAGTTTCATTAATTAAGAGAGCATTAAAAGCAAGATCAATGGTTGAAACTATGGCATTTTCAGCGCCCACTCTATCATTAGGAGACAAGGGAACTAAAGATAAGTTTGTAGGTGAATCCAATGCCATGTTAAAGGTTTTTAATCTAATTGAGAAATTGGCCAAGGTTAATACTCCAGTTTTAATTAGAGGAGAATCTGGAACAGGAAAGGAATTAGTCGCCAGGGCCATTCACTACAACGGGCCAAGAAAAGATGAAAAATTTGTTACTATCAATTGCGCTGCTATCCCCGAAAATTTAATTGAATCAGAATTATTTGGTCACGAAAAGGGTGCTTTTACAGGCGCACATGAGAGGAAAATTGGTAAATTTCAATTTGCCAATGGTGGGACATTATTTCTTGATGAGATTGGAGATATCTCTCCAGCAATGCAGGTAAAGCTTTTGAGAGTGTTACAAGAAAAGAATTTCACACCAGTCGGCTCTAATCGTGAAATATCTGGAGACGTAAGAGTAATTGCGGCCTCAAATAAAAATTTTGAAGAAATGATTAAAGAAGGAAAATTTAGAGAGGATCTTTTTTATAGATTAAATGTATTGCCAGTTTACCTTCCTCCTTTAAGAGAACGAGTTTCAGATATCCCTCACCTAATAGGCCATTATATAAATTATTTTAACAACATTCATAGTTTGGAAATCAAGGGTGTTAGTGAAGAGGCCAAAAATATTTTACTAGCATATGCTTGGCCTGGAAACATAAGAGAATTAAGAAATGTTTTAGAACATGCTTTTATTGTAGAATCCGCAGATATTATTAAGGCCAACTCTTTACCAGAGGTACTGTATAAAGAAACAGATGATAGTATTAGTGATAGATATAAATCAGATAAGTTGAGAGCACAAGATGATGATGATTCCGATGACAATAAGGTTATATATGAAAATATTATTGATCTTCAAGGCATCAGAGACTCAGTTTTAGATGATGGAAAAGATCCCGCTACTCCTCAGCTTAGTGAATATACTTTTACTTTCAATCATAAAAACGACAGACTTGATTTTCAAGTGGCCAAAGACTCATTTGAAAAAGAGTTTATTATTGCTGCTCTAAAATCAAATAATGGAAGAATTAATCAGACTGCACTTAAGGCCAATATCCCTAAAAAGACATTGCTTAGAAAAATTGAAAAATATGGAATAAATCCTAAAGAGTACAAAGTTTGACAATCTTTGGAGTTGATTTATGCGAAAAATATTGTGTTTATTAATACTAGTAGTATTTATAATATCACTGGATCAATTTACTAAACACATTGTTGCCAGTAATATGTTTTACGGAGAGAGTATAACGGTAATAAAGGGTTTATTTGATATTACCTACGTAAAAAATACTGGTGTTGCTTTCGGAATGGGCGCCCAAGCTAGTGATCTCTATAAAAAAATTATGTTTATTGGATTGCCTATTGTGGCCTGTATGTGGTTGCTTGGCCTAATTTGGTATTCGAGAAAAAAATCACTTCGTCTTAGTTTTGCTTACTCACTTATATTAGCAGGAGCTATTGGGAATTTAATTGATAGAATAAGAATTGGTTATGTAGTAGACTTTTTCCATTTTTATTTTAAGAGTGCACACTTTGCTGTTTTTAATATAGCGGACAGTTGTATAACGATAGCTGCTGGAATTCTTATTTTAGATTTTATAATTGAGGCGAAAAAGAGTTTTAAAAAGCAATAAAAATGCTCCCATTTATTTATATCACTAATAGTTTTTATATTGATACTTATCTTTTGCTAATGGGAGTGGCCATTTCAATTACCTATATCTTATCTAAAGCAACATTTAATTATTTTAAAATAGAACAAACACAAACTAAAAATCAAACAAGAAATCAAATAAAATTTTTATTCATAGGTTGTATAGTTTATGGTTGGATATTAGCAAAATTACTTTTTGCCTCAGTAATATATTTAAAATTTAATTTGAATCTTCTTTTCCAATTAAATTTTTGGTTCTCAGGAGGAGTAGTTTTTTATGGTGGATTAATAGGAGGATTACTTTTTTTTATTCAATATTCATTAATAATGAAAAAATTTAATCCAACACATGCAATTTATTTTTTGCCATCACTTTGTATTGGATTGGCAATAGGCAGAATAGGATGTTTTCTTTCAGGATGTTGCTATGGAAAACAATGCAATTATTTCTGGGGTATTGAAATATATGATCGTATTAGTAGGCATCCAGTGCAAATTTATGAAGTAATTTTTTTGTTAATTTTAGCAACAATTATTTTTTTATTAATTAAGAAAAAATTCGTTTCATTAATTATTTTTTCAACTTTTTTTTCTGGTCACTCTATAATTCGTTTAATATTGGAGAATTTCCGTGGTGATGAAAACCGTGGAGTTTGGCAACAATTTTATGCATTCTCAACTTCACAAATAATAGCTATTTTTATAATTGGTTTTAATATTGCACTATATGTATATTTATTTTTTTATAAAAGGAAAAGATTGTAATAAATTGAATATGATGTTAAATTTTTGTAACTGTGAAGAAATAATAAACAGGATATAATAAAAAAAAATGGATATCAGTAAATTTAATCAAAGTGTCACTTTTCTTCTTACCTTAAATCCTATCCTAGTCTATTTTGTTTTATTTGGGGTTTTAATTCTTTGTGGTTTTGGTCTACCTATTCCTGAAGATATAATTTTAATTACTGGTGGATATCTTGCTTATGAAGATCTTTTAAATGAACATGTAATGTGTGCAATAGGGCTTGCAGGTGTTTTAATCGGTGATTCAACAATGTTTTTTTTGGGAAGAAGATTTGGTCCTGTTCTACTTGAACATAAATATATTTCAAAAATCATTACTCCTGATAAAATTAGCAAAGCACAGAAATATCTTTCAAAGTATGGCAATAAAATTTTTTTTATAGCTAGATTTCTACCCGGACTACGCTCACCTATTTTTTTTACAGGCGGAACTTTAAAAATTCCATTCTACATTTTTTTTGTTTATGACTCTATAGCTGCAATTATAAGTGTTCCTGTGTGGGTTTATTCTGCCTTTTATGGAGGCGAATACATTTACAAAGTAATTACCTGGGGTCGTGATGCCCAAATACTAATTCTTTTTATTATATTGTGTTTTGTGGCCTATCAAGTTTTTAAAATTTATAAGAAAAAGAAACAGAAAGAAAAACAGAAAGAAAAACAGAAACAAAAATAAAAAAAATTCTTAAGTAAATCTTGGCGCTCAAAATGAAAAGTTATTGTTTGACGACTCCCTTAACAAATTCGAGGCAACTGAGTAGTTTCTAATACTCCTATTTTTCTAATTCCAGCAGAGGTGGTTTCAAGATAAACTCCACATTTTTTATTGTTCGTGTTCTTGATTATGTCGTGATGGAGATTTTTAATGTGACCAATATGTTTAGCATCTTTAAATATTTCATAAATAGCATCTTTTGCAGAAGGATCTGCAATGATAATTAATTTACCTTCATTAGCAAGATAGAGTGGATCAAGACCAACGATTTCGCAAACTGCTTGAACATCTAAATCTACTGGTATTTGATTTTCAAATAAGTAAATCTCACAATTAGAGTGTTCGGCAATTTCATTAAGAGCGGAGGCCAAACCTCCTCTAGTAGGGTCTTTGATTACATTTATCTTTTTTGTTTTATTTAACAGTGTTTGTACTTTTGTATTAAGTGGTGCCACATCACTTATTGTACTAAAATTGAAATCAAGAAGTTTTCTCGCTTTCAGCATTGCAATCTCGTGATTGCCGATGGGGCCTGTAATAAATACTAAATCATCTTTTTTAGCATTATAGCTGGAGATATGAATGTCATCATCAATTAATCCAATACCGCAAGTATTGATATATATTTGATCGCATTTTCCTCTCTCCACAACTTTCGTGTCACCTGTTACAATTTTAATTCCAGCTTCCAACGCAGTTGTAGCAATAGATGAAACAATTTTTTCGATAGTATCTAAAGAAATACCTTCCTCAAGAATGAATGCCAGTGATAAGGCCAGAGGTTTTGCTCCGCTAGTACTTAAATCATTAACAGTTCCACAAACTGCTAGCTTACCAATATCACCACCATCGAAAAAAATTGGACTAACAACATAACTGTCAGTGGTCATGGCAATTCTTTTTTTATTTTCTAATGCTAGAACAGCACAATCATCTAAGCGTTCTAGAATGCCATTTTTTAATTTATCAACAATAATTTTGTTAATAAATTTTTGCATTTGTCTGCCACCGGCACCATGATTTAAAGTAATATTTGAGTTTGGGTTTAAATTTGCACTTGCACTTGAACTTGAACTTGAACTTGAATTTGATTTCATTCTATTATTCTCCTATAAAAAATATTTAAAGTAAGCAGCACATGTACCTTCACTTGAAACCATACATGGGCCGATAGGAGTGGATGGAGTACAGTGTTTTTCAAAGAAATTACACTCTGTTGGTTTTGCTTTTCCTAATAAAATATTACCACAGATGCATCCCGGGGCCTCATCGATTGTAATTTTTTTATAATCAAATCTTTTGATGGCATCAAAATTTGCAAATTCACCTTTGATTTTAAGTCCACTACCTGGAATTATTCCAATACCTCTCCACTCACTATCATCTATTTCAAATACATCAAAAATTGTTTTAAATGCTTTTTGATTTCCATCTTCAGAAACTACATTGGAATAATTATTTTTGATATCAAAAATACCATTTTCAAAATCATGAACCATTATATAAATTGATTCCATAATTTCTAAATCATCAAAACCGGAAATTACTCCATTTATTTTAAATTCTTTTAAAAAATTAAAGTATCTACTGCCAGTGATAACACTAACGTGACCAGGTAGAATGAATGCATGAAGGTTATGTTCTGGGTTTTTTAAAATGGCCGTTAATGCTGGAGGAACTAACTTGTGCATTGATAATACAGAAAAATTAGTAAGAGACATTTTGTGGGCATTTAAAATAGTGGCAGCAATAAGGGGAGTAGTAGTTTCAAAACCAATACCTAAAAAGATAATATGCTTATCTTTATTTTTTTGCGCTAAGGTTAAAGCATCAAGAGGACTATAAACAATTTTGACATTTGAGTAATTTTGTAAAGAATCACCTTGAGAAGGTATTTTTAGCATGTCACCAAAGGTAGCAACAATTACATCTTTCATTTTTGCCATATCTATGGCCGTCTTTATGTCGGTAGCAGATGTTACACATACGGGACATCCAGGCCCGCTAATAATATTTATTGTTGGTGGCAATAAAGAACGTATTCCAAATTTTGCAATACTCATAGTGTGAGTACCACAAACTTCCATAATAGAAATTGAAGTTTTGGAAATTTTTTCTAAGTTTCTTTTTATTAAGGCAATTTTATCTTTTTTATTAATATTCATATTAGTATTGTTTTGTATACTCATTTGAAATTACTCCTTAGAATTTAGCAATTTGAAATATTCATCAAAGAGATCCAACTTGTCTTTTGCCTCTTCGTATGTCATTCGTTCAATAATAAATCCAGCATGAATTAAAACATAATCACCAACGTTAAGATTTTCAACTAACAAACGTGAAACATTAAGTTTTACATTGTTCATTTCAACCTCTGCTAAATTATTTTCTTTTATTTCTGTAACTTTTACTGGAACTGCTAAGCACATTTTTATTCTCCAAATTTATTTTTTTTATTTTGTTTTTATATTAATGCTTGCCCAAAAGAGATACCAGCATCATTAATGGGCACCTTTTGATTACGGTAATATTTTATATTTTTATTTTCAAATGCTTTTTGTAACATATTTAATAGTAATAAATTTTGAAAACATCCGCCTGAAATTGCCTTAATACAAGAGTTTTGTGGATCAATTGTCTGTAATACATTCATTATGGAATCTATAATCCATGCATGAAATTTATAAGCAATTTCTGAAGTAGATACACCCTCTCTAATGTCATTTACAATGCCATTTATCAAAGGAGTAAAATCAATTATAGTCAAAGCAGCTATGCTTGAAGTTGTTGGATACTGCTTGATATTTCTATTATATGCATTATGTGGCAAAAATAATTCAGCATCCTTTTGTAATAGGATTGCCGCTTGGGCCTCATATTCAATTTTATTTATAGGGTATAGTATGGCGGCCACCCCGTCAAATAGTCTTCCTAGTGAAGAGACTAAAACAGAATTAATATTACTATCAATTATTTTTGTTATAAGTTGTGCGCGTTCATTATTTATATATTTAGTTGGCCATTTAGAATGTTTTATACCTGATGATTTTAAGAGTGAAATTGCAATGCGATCTACCTCATGAATGGCACTTTCGCCTCCTGGAAGGGGAAAATATTTTAAATGGGCCAATCGTTTAAAATAATCAATAGAATCAGCAGAATCAATTTTTAAAAATTCAAATCCCCAAATATTACCATCAGTACCAAGACCTGTTCCGTCTGCGATAATTCCAATTATGCTTTTTATCTCTTTTTCATCTTGTAGATTAAGGTGGTGTTCGCCTATTACACTAAGTAAGTGAGCATGATGATGATAGATGTGATTTTGATTTGAGTTTTCATTATCATTAAAATTGCTAAATCCATTATGAGCATCAGTGTTGGTCATAGAATTCATATCAATATCTACGTCTAATAATTTTTTTAGTTCTTTGATTTCTTGCTCTTGATACCACATATTTCTAGCGTCTTCGAGGTCTCCTATGTGTTGAGAAATATAAACCTTATTTCCTTTGCGATAGCTGAAAGTATTTTTCATTTGAGCGCCAAGAGAAAGAAGATTGTCGCTTTTAAATTTAGGTAATTGGGAGTTGGAAATTTTAAAAGCAGTAGGTACAAAACCTCGTGAACGTCTGATAGTAACTATAACTCCATTATCATCAACTTGAATAATTGAATCATCTGAGCGATGAACAATTTCTCGATTATGAGTTAGCGCTAAATCCGCCAATCCTGAATCAAGAAGATCAATAATACTTAAATCATCAATAGCAATTGGTTCGTTATAGCGATTAGCTGATGTCATGATTAACATATCAAAATTAGCTAGTTTAAAAATCAAATGGTGTAATGGAGTATAAGGTAGCATTAACCCAAGATAGTTATTGTCAGGACTTAGGTTATCATAGGTATGGTTTTTCTTTTTTAAAAGTACAATAGGTGCTGCAGTAGATTCTAATTGTTGTCTTTCATACTTATTTATATGGCAATATTTTTCGCCTACTTCAACACTTTTAATCATTAAAGCAAACGAGCGATGTTGACGTTTCTTTATATCACGTAAACGTTTAACAGTTGTTTCATTAAATGGATCAGCAGCAAAATTAAATCCTCCAATGCCTTTAATTGCAACGATCATGCCTTCTTGAAGAGCATCGATTGTAGTTATTATTTTAGATGTGAATAGAGAATCATCTTTTTTATTGGAATTATTGGAATTATTAAAATTGTTAAAATAGTTTTTTGAAAAAAGAAGATTTAGTTGGGGGCCACACGCTGGACATGCATTAGGTTGTGCATGAAATCTTCTATCTAAAGGATTATTATATTCATTTAAACAGTCATTACACATTTGAAAATGGGACATTGATGTTAGTTCTCGATCGTAAGGACGGTCAATAATAATGCTAAATCTTGGTCCACAATTTGTACAATTGGTAAATGGATATTGGTAACGGCGATTATTAACATCAAATATGTCATTTAAACAATCATCACAAATTTTTAGATCGGCAGAAATTTCTGCTGTTTTGGTTTTTTTAGAGTGAAAAGAGTTTTTTTCACTTCTCACATCACTTTCACCATTGTTGAAAGTGATGAAACTCTTCAATACATGCTTCTTTGGGAGGATGATGTTCTATCTTTTATAAACAAGCTTAAACATCATCCTCCCAAAGAAGCATGTATTGAAGAGTTTCAGATAAAAAAAATGATGTTTAAGCTTGTTTATAAAAGATTGTAGCTTACTTTCTGGGCCCTCTACTTCGATAAACACTCCAGCGGCAGTGTTATTAACTATCCCTGTGAGATTAAATTCCGTTGCATATTTATAGACAGTTGGTCTAAAACCAACTCCCTGAACGAGCCCTGTGATTATTATTGAGTAACGATTATGATTAATCATATTTCAAATAGTTGCTGATTGTTTACAATATTTACGTTAATTTACATTAATTTACATTTACTTTTTATTACCTTGAGTAATTATTTCTTCTGCTTTTTTATCAAGCCAACTAAGCCACTCATGTAGTGTATTTCTATTATTGGCCGCAATTTTAAATAATTCACCTTTAGGATTTATTTCTCTAATCTCGTTGCAAACTTGTTCCAGATCAATGTTACAGATAGAAGCAAGATCAATTTTGTTAACTAAAACAGCATCAACATTCGAAAACATAGATGCATATTTTTTTGGTTTATCAGCGCCCTCAGTGATGGAATAAACTAAAACTTTAATATGTTCTCCAAGATCGAAAGAGGCAGGACAAACAAGATTTCCCACATTTTCAATTACAAGCAAATTAATCTTGTTTAAGTCAAGTGATTGTAGTGCTCCATGAATCATACGGGCATCTAAGTGGCATCCTCCATCAGTATTGATTTGTACTATGGGGATATTATAGGGGGCCAAACGCTCGGCATCTCTAGAAGTATATAAATCGCCTTCAATAACTGCTGTTTTGTACTTATTGTTTAAGTATTCAAGAGAATTTTCAAGTAGAGTAGTTTTTCCTGCTCCAGGAGAACTCATAATATTTAAAGTGAAAATATTATGTTTGTAGAATAAAAGACGATTATCATTTCCTATAGCATTGTTTTTAATTAATACATTTTTAAGAACTTTTATTTCCATTATTAATCCTTTATCTTTTTTAAGTTTCAAATTTCAAATTTCAATAGAAGAAACAAAAAAACCATTTTCTTCAGAATTAACAAATTCTAATTTGGCAGATGCAAATGTAGTCCCTTTTACTAACTCTGAAAAATAAAATTCGAATGATTCGGCATAAACATTTGAGAAAGGCCCAACTGAAAATGTAATTTTTTTTATTTTTATTTCACTATCATTTAAGGATGGATCGTTTTTTACAGTTTCTGAAAGTATGTCTAGAGCGTAATGGGCCAGTGATGCTTCATGCATATAATATACCTTGAAAATATATTTATCTTTATAGTTACTTTATAGTTACTTTTTATAATTATCTTTAATTATAATTATTAATTTACTTATTAGGAGTATGTTCAGGTTAAAAAAAATAAAATAGAATAATTGATTGTTGATAGTTTATATAACAGCCAATAACTTGGTGCCCAAGGCGAGACTTGAACTCGCACAGACTTTTTTGAGTCCGAGGGATTTTAAATCCCTTGTGTCTACCGATTCCACCACCTGGGCACAAAAAAAATTGTTATAAGCTGATAATGATGTTGAACTATTATTGAGGTTTTTGTCAAATAAAAAATATTTTTTTATTTGAAGATATTTTCTTAAGGAAAAATTTAAATGGCGCTTCTAGGTTATTTTATTATTACATTGGCCATCCTTGTCTCTGGCCTCAGTTGTTCTTTTTTAGATGTTTTTAAAAAAAGAGAGACAAGGATCGACGAGAATAATGTTGCGGAGAGTACGGAACTTGGGGAGCTTGAGGAGATTGATAAGCTGAATGGTAATGATGACCTTTATAAGAAGTTTACCATTGTAAAAGGAATTCCAGAGTGGTTTTTAAACAGGCAAAAGGGAGCATTTAGAGATTATAAAACATATGGTGATTTATATGTGCATCCATTTTTTGATTTTCAACCCAATATAAATTATCGCGATAGCAGCGTTAATTTTTTTGTTGTTACTCCAATAAATAGCAAACTTAATTACGATTTTGATCTCTCCTCAGGAAAGAGATATTTAGTTTCAAATTTCTGCAGAACGCAAGATGTTTGGAGCCATTATAGAGGAGAATTATTTAAACCAAATTTTACAGAAGGAATAATTCCAAGAATATTAGATCAATTAACTCAACCACTCAGAGTAATAGTATTTGGAGGTGTTAATTTTTATGAAATAGATCATGGAGTAGTATCTCATAAAGTTAGAGTGGTAGGTGTTTTAGTATTACAAAGCTGTACGCTGTTGTCTTGTCAAAATAATGAGGGATGGGACTCAAGAACTATATTAGTGGCAGTAGATCCAAACGATCAATTATATAGCAATATTTACGATTTAAATGAGCTTAAAAAAAATGTTGATTGGGAATATACAAAAGCATTTATTCAAAATAAAGGGGGCGTTTTGAATCGTGATGGAAAAGATTCTCCCGCCTTTCGAATTACAAGTGAGATTAAGGACAAAGAAGTTTTAAAAAATGCTTTAAAAAATTCTATTTTTCTAAATAAAGAAGAACTTGTAAAAATTAAAAAATCTTGCCTTAGATTGTATGATTATCTTTGGAAAAGTGTGTTGTCATTGAAATGGAAGTATGATTTTCAAGATAAGAAGAAGGATTTAACTGAACTAAAAGGCACAATTAAAAAACAAAAAAATTTTTCGAACAATAATAATAGTAATAACAAAGAAATTGTACAAACAATAAAATTGTTACAAGAGGATGCAGTTATTTTTAAAAATAATCTTATATCATTTCATGAGAAATTTGCGGATGATTACAGAACTTGCATAAAATATGTAAAAGCAAGTGATGGTATTGGTAATTATTATAAGCATTGGTATTTTACCTATATAGAAGCATTCTATCGCTTGAGAGAGTTAGGTTACATATATGATTGCAATGTGAAAGATTGGAAATTTGAAGGAAATAATAAAGAAACAAAATTTTTAACAATGGGAGGTAAGGAGAAACTTTGTCCACCATTTGTTTTAGACAATGCATTTGTTATGATTGTTCCATTTATTGAAACTCTAATTAAAAATCAAAAACACTCTTTGAAATATATTGAGTATGATAATTTTCCCGATGGAACACATAATAAAATATTTTCATGGGTAGACAAACCAATGTACCAAACAATTTGTGAAAAAGATAATGACTCACAAATTAAGAATGAATTGAGGGATTTATCTTTTTTTCCAACAGATGTTGAATGGAATTCATATGAAAAATATCAAATAATTAACGCTGAAGATGAGAGCTTATTATTGATCACTAATTGATCAATAATTAATTCTAATAAATTTAATGATAGATTAAATTATTTATACTGAGATAGAGAGAATGATTAAATGATTATGTCACTGAGAGAAGAAATTAATAATGTTGTATCTGGAAAAAAATATGATGTACTTTATGTAGATACCTTAACAATTGCGTTGTTTTTTAGAGAGCAAGATACATTTGATAATGCTGTTTCATATTTAATGAGCGCTTTAAATTTTCGAAAATGTATTGATATAATTAAGTTTCAACATCATAAAAACTTCCAACATGGATTAATTTTATTGGATGATAAAAGAAATTTGCGCATAATCGTAATCTGTTATCAAGAAAAAAAATATAAAATACCATCCATGATTAAATATTTCCATGGTCATGATTATAGTCAAAACCATGTTCATGATGATTATAATACTACAAGTAAAACAAGTGTATGCATTTTAAAAAATGGAGAAATTGTTTTAAACGCACAAGATCCGGTATATGAAAGTCATGCAGGTATAATGGCACCAACAATGAGTTGGTATTTTTTATGGAATCATTTTTTCGAACACTTTTTTGACCTTGATACTCCTATATCACTTAAAGCAATCAAAGTTGTAATTTGTGAATTAGAAAGAGTAAATAACCATATTCAATCTATTTTGAATACAGTAAAGCTATTTGGTGGTCGTTGTGATTTTGAAAAGGATAATGATGTTTTTGAGATTGTAAAATTTTGTTACCAAGTACACTCTCAATTATTTGCCAGTAGTTTACAATGTAATTGTGATCATAATTGTAATACATATGATTTAACATTTGCAATCTTTGAATCCCCCGCAAAGATAAGTTATAATTTGTTAAATAAAATGTTGAACTTTACTTGTAGACTAAGAAAGTTAACAGATGAACTACAGAGAAATATTTTTACATATCACTTGAATTATAAATTAAAAGAAAAAATTGATTGTAATTATAATTGCAAAGAATTAATAGGAAAAACAAAATTAAGTGGACCTATCTTACGTGCCTTATCAGTTAATTATGATATAAGAAAAATTTTTCCATATCTATTGTATGATCAAATTGATTTTGATGTTTCTTTGGGAACGAGCATGTCTTTCAAGGACATATTAAATGTTAAGTTTGCAGAGATAAAAGAATCATTAAATATTATTAATTTAATTGTTAAAAATTTTCCTCCAATTGAAATGCAATATAATCTAAGTAATGTGATGGATAAGATACATGAACAAATTAAATTAGAAAATTTTTTAAATAATTTTGAAAATAAACTTATTTATAAGGCATTTGAAAGTCCCGAAGGAGAAATTGGAATAAGTGCGGTAGTCACAAATGTAAGTAGTTTTAGTTGTAGTAAAGTACTTTTTAAAATGGACATGGAATATAAAATAAGATCGGCCATAAAAAATAATCAAAGTGCACTAAATAAATTTTTTTTAGAGCTGAATTTTGATTCTGATTATCTATTAAAATGTAAATCAGTTTTTGGCCCCTAAGAATTTTTAAGAACGATGTTAAAGATGATATCTGAAAGTGTGTTACAAGATTCGCAAGCACTTTCAATGTCTCTGTATAGTCCACCAATTTTAAATGTTATTAAAACATCATGTGAAGTTAGATTTTTAGTTTCATTTGAAAACAAGTTTTCAGAGGCATCTTTTAGCTCTGTTTCCATCATATTCTCAATATTTCTCATGCGATTTCCACTTTCGCTGATGTCTTTAGGCTTCGTACTTTTTTTCAAATGATTAACAGCAAATTTTAATTCTTCAGTCATTTTTAGCAAGAGCTCAGATTGTTTTTTAAGATGATCATTGTAATTGTAAAGTCTGTGGTTTTTAGAATTCTTAATTACCTTTACAATTCTTTTAGTAATTTTATTAATGAACACTGCTACTGATTGGATATCTTCTCTATCGATTGGAGTAACAAAGGTTGTACTTAATTGTTCCAGAAGTTTATGAGTAATATAGGAGTTCTTATCTTTAAGTTTAATGGCAGCATCAATTTTGTCATTACTCATCCCATTTATATACATATCGTGAAGTAATTTTGCAGCTTCATGAGCGATATCGATACTTTCATCAAATAGAGTGTAGAAAATTTTTTCTTCTGGAGGTAGTAATTTTCTTATAATTTTGGTTAGCATGTTGTTTCCTTTTATTTATTAAATTTAGGGGATCATTTGGGAATACCCGCCTGTCAGCGGGTCCTGGGCCAGGGCCTTGACAAACATTCTACCATAGGGCCATAATTATTTGTAAGACCATTATAACGATCAATGGTATATATCAAATGCTAGATCTCGAGGTAGAAATTTTCTGATTGGATCTAAAGAAAAATCAGCTATTTTTTTTATAGTTTGCGCCCATGGTTTGTGACGATATTGTGGAAGATAACTTAATACTGCATCAGCAATTATCACTAAAATGTAAAGATTAATTATAGCTCTGACCATAACTTTTAAAATCCTTTTTTATTTTCATTCTTTTTATGTCATGCGTGTTTTGCGATTAAATGTGCTAACGTTTCATAATGGTGAGTGTGTGGAAACATATCAAATATTTGTAGTGATTTAACACGATAAAATTGTTCTAGATCTCTTATGTCTCTAAACAAGCTTTCGGCATTACAACTAGAATAAATGATGTCTCTAATTTTATTTTTTTTAGTTAGAATAAGCGAAAGCATGTCACTAGATAAACCCTTTCTTGGAGGATTTACAATCATGACATCAGGAGATCTTTCCATTCTATCTCTCATGAAATCTTCTGTGTTGGAGCGAATGAAATCAATTTTTGAAGTAAGATTATATTCTGTTTGATTTAGCTTAGCACACTCAATAGATCTATGAGATGCTTCAACCGCTACAATTTTTTCTCTTACATCATCTGCACAAAATATTGAGAAAGCACCAACTCCGCAATATAAATCCCATAATACATCGGGGTCAATGGCGGCCACAATTTTTTGAGTGGCCTCATAGAGACGATGAGCAACTCTAGGGTTTGTTTGATAAAATGTTCCTGGAGAAAGAGTGATATTATAGGGGCCCATTTTATCTTTAATAAATTTTTCTTCAGTTAGAAAAATTTCTTCATCTCCCTCTAGAATTGCATGTGCTATTGGTTGAATATTAACAGTGATTACTTTCATAGAGGGAAATTGTTCAATAATCTCAGGAATAGCATTTTTTATTTTCTCGATTTCATTTTTCGAGCGTAAAACAAAACGCAAATACATTTCACTTTCATTATCTTCACTATACTCATTGGCAAAAACAATGAGTGCTTTTAATTCACCTGTACGTTTGACGATATCGTAAGGATGTATTTGATATTTACTTATAATATATTTTACCGATTTAATGACCTTATTTAATATTTGAGTATGTAGAGGACAATTTAAGATTTCATGTACTCTGAAAGGGTCACTGCTCGTAAATTTTTTATGATGAAATAATTCTGGTTGGTTGTTTTGTCTATAACTGATACCAGCATTACCACTACCGGCCCCAAAAGCAACTTGATTACTAAATTGTTGGTGATGATATTTGCGACTTTGCATAACACGATCAAGAGGGTTGTTTCCTCTTCCTTTGTTATGCCCATTATCATCTTGTCTTACTATTCCAATAATTGGTTTTCTGCTATTTCCTGCCACAATCATCTTTGCTTTGTTGCGAAAGTGCCAAGGTCTGGAGTGTATTGTTGTGTACAGTGTTGGAGTATACTTTAAATTCGCATCAATGAGACTATCAAGATGATGTTCTTTCAAACTAACTTGGTCTGAATAATCAGTTTCAATAGTTGAGCAAGAATGACATGTATAATTTGAATAATAATTACAAGAGTTCATACTTCCACCTATTATTAAAGTAATGTTGAAATGGCAAGGAATTTCTATATACTCTTATTCTCTCTTCTCTTTACATTCCAATTCTAATTTAATTTAATCTAATCTTAATCTAATTTAACTTTTATTCATTTTTTATTTATTATTTTTTATTTATTTTTTTCTGGATACAAATTTATTATGAAAAATTTTTTTTATTTAGTTTTATTTTTTATTTTTGTTCCAACAAATAATTTAAGCGCGAGTATTAATTTTGGCACAAATAATATGAATATGAAATTAGATATGATTGTAAGAACTGATTATGAGATTAATAACTCTGATGATAACACTTTAAGAATTGCAGGTTCCAATGGTTATGCAATGAATACCAATAAAGAGCTCGAAGCGATGGAATTTAAAGTGAAGACAGCTAGAATAAAGGCCATGGGGAAAATTGATGAATATATTGAGTATTATTTAGATTGGAATGTTAATAAAATTTTTTCTTTTTCAGAGACTGCCAATTCAGGAACTGTTCAAAATATCAATTTACTTGATTCAATTGATGAGGTTTGGGGGCAATATCGACTTGTAAGTAATTTTTATCTAAACGTTGGAAAGGTTTTTAGCGGAGTAGGTGGAACAGAGTTAATTCAGCAACCACAAGAAGTGTATTTGTATTCTCTTGGAGGCACAGAATTTAGTGATATTGCTTATAGGCCAGGTATTATTGCTGGAGTTAATTTTTATGGACAAGAACTTTATCTAGCAATAGTGAATATAAACGATAATACCTATAATAAAAAAATGCCCGCGGCTGGTATTGTTTATATGGGAGATTTTTTAGATGGAGCGATTTTGCCTATCTTATCCTTTCATCGTTCGCAAACTGAAAAACAAGAGCTGGGTGGATTGTCAGGTAGCAGCGTTGCTCCTTTGAAAGTAAATTATTATTACAGTGCGGGTGTTGGTTTAAAAATGTGGGAAGAACAATTATTCCTAGAGGTAAATTGGCTTAAAAATATTTATAAAGATAAGAGTAGCGAAAGCAAGAGTGATACGACTCAGTCAATAATTGGAGAAGCAAAAATTAACCATAGAGCAATTGGTTTTGTGAGGCCTCTAGCAAAATATGAGTTAAGTAAAAAAACCATAGCTGATTCAGATTACCTAGATAGGATGGCATATGTTGTAGGTTTGGAATTTTTTCCCAGAATTCAGAGAGGTAAATTAGACTACGGGTTAAATATTCATGCAATATATACATTATATGCTGATACTTATAAAAGAGAGGTGCCTTCCACCACTCAATTTGGTGCCAAAGTTAATGGAAAAAAAATAACTACCTCTCAAATATTGTTAGGGCTTACTCTTGAAATTTAATTTTGTTATAATAGAGTGAAAAATTAAAGATGAATCGAAGGCGAATTGGAAATGAATATTATTGGAGGTAAGATTTATGAAGAAAAAAATTTTAATGATAATTGCTTCGAATAACTTCAGAGATGAAGAATATCAAAAACCCAGAGAGATTTTTGACAAGAGTGGCGCGATTGTAGCTGTAGCTTCTAGTAGTAAAAAAGCTTCAACTGGTATGTTAGGAATGAAAGTTACTCCTGATATTTTGCTAGATGATGTTTTGGTGAATGATTACGATGTTTTTGTTTTTGTAGGAGGGTCTGGAGCTGCAGAGTATTTTACAAACAAAAAAGCACTAGAAATAGTATGCGAAAGTGTAAAACAAAATAAAGTTTTAGCAGCAATTTGTTTGGCCCCAAGTATATTAGCGAGGGCCGGTGTTTTAAAAAATAAGAAGGCAACAGTCTATTCCTCAGAGATAAACACATTAAAAGATAATGGAGCATACTATAGTGAAAATAGTGTTGAGCAAGATGGCAACATAATAACTGCCAATGGTCCAACTGCTGCTTTAAAATTTGGAGAAGTAGTTTTAAATGTAATGGGAAAGTAGGAGCAATAATAGAAATAATAGCAGGAGTATTAACAGAGTAATAACAGGAGTAATATTTTATGAAAAAAAAACACTTTCATGAAAGAGTGGTTATTTTAGGTGCGTCCGATAAAGAAGAACGTTACTCTTTTCAAGCATTAATGTTGTTAAAAGAATTTGGCCATACACCCATTCCGGTGCATCCTAATTTAAGAAGTATAGTAGGGATTAATTGTTTTGCCTCTTTAGGCGAAGTAAAAGATTTCTATTTAAATACTACCACTCCTACACCTATAGATACAGTTACTGTTTATGTAAATCCATCAATATCAACTAATCTTGTTCAATCAATAAGGGAGTTACGTCCAAAAAGAGTCATAATAAATCCTGGTACAGAGAACCCTTTATTAAAACAAGGATTGCAAGAGGCAGGAATTGAAGTAATAGAGGCATGTACTTTAGTTTTACTTAAGACTGGGCAGTATTAAAATATGAATACAAATATGAAAAATCGTGATTATGTTTTATTGTATGTAAATGGTGAAAGAAAAATTGTTAAAGGTGAAAATATTTTCTTAACCATGACAGATTATTTGCGAGATATATTACATTTAACAGGTACAAAAATTGTGTGTGCGGAGGGAGATTGTGGTGCTTGCACAGTTTTAAAGGCCTCTATCTCTTATTCTTCTTCTTCTGATTCTGATTCTGATTCTGATTCTAAATTTAAATTTGAAGCAGTTAACTCTTGTATTGCTAGTGTGCATTTGTTTGATTGTTCACAAGTTGTGACAGTTGAAGGCCTTAGAGGCCTTTTGAAACGGCCTCTAAGCGAAAAAAGAGAAGATGAACGAATTCTAAATCCCATACAAAATGCCCTTGTTACCGAACATGGTTCACAATGTGGATTTTGTACTCCAGGTATTGCATTAACCATGACAGAAATGTTTGTAAACACAGATAATAATAATGCAAATAATGATTGTAATAAAAAAAGTAAAAATAAAAATATTGATGAAAAAGAAATTAAAAATTGTTTAACTGGAAATTTATGTCGTTGTACTGGTTATCAAGGAATTATCAACGCTGGTTTACATGTGGCCAATGATAAGAACCTTTTAGAAGTTGCAAAAAAATCACTAGATGTTTACCAAAAGTGTGAAATATATAAAGATTTAGAACAACATAAAAATATTCCTATAATTATAGAAAGTGCAAGTAAAAATTTTTATGCCCCAACAGATATTCATGAAGCAATAAATTTTAAAGTTGAAGGAATAAAAGCGGACGAAAAAACTTATGTTTTTTCATCAGCAACAGATCTAGGCGTACAGATTAATAAAGATTTTATTGCTCCAACAAGAATTTTAAGTTTAAATTCCATTAGCAACTTGTATGAAATAAAAGAGGAGAGTAGGAATGGTGTTGAGGGAATTATTTTAGGAGCTAAAGTTTCACTATCTCGCTTACAAAATTTTGTAAGGAAAAAAATTCCTGAATTGTATAATTTCTTATTTGTCTTTGCTTCTCCTCAAATCAAAAATATGGGAACTATAGTAGGTAATGTTGCCAATGCTTCTCCTATTGGGGATACATTACCATTTTTATTAGTAATGGACGCCACTTTAATAATCCAAGGTCAAAATCATAGTAAAAATCACGAGAGAGAAGTAAAGATAACAGAATTTTTTAAAGGATATAAAAAATATGATTTAGCGGAAAATGAATTAATAACTCATATTTTTATCCCTATTGTAGAATTATCTAATGGGGCAGTTTTAAAACTTTATAAAGTTTCAAAAAGAAAAGATTTAGATATTTCTACAATCAATGCTGCTTATTTAATTAAATTTAATAATTCTGATAATAAAATTGAAAAGATAAATATTTCCTATGGTGGAGTTGCTGCTACCCCGCTAAGACTTAAAAAAACAGAAAATTATTTGCTGGGAAAAGTTTTAGATCAAAATACAGTTGATGAAACAATAAAATTAATTAGTAGTGAGATTTCACCAATTTCAGATGTAAGAGGACATGCTTCATATAGAAATCAATTAGCAATTAATTTGTTTAAAAAGTTTTATTGTGAATTGTAGAGTGTATAATATTGGAGAAAAAATTGGATAAAAAAGGATTTTATATATGGATTCCAGAAATATTTTAGATTTGGCCTATACCCATGTTACAGGTGAATCAGAATTTATTGATGATAGATTAAAATTTCCAAATGAGTTAGTGGTGGATTTTGTATATAGTCCTGTGGCCAGAGGGAAAATTAAAAAAATTGATTTTAAGGATGCCTTACAAGTTGATGGTGTTGTAGGAATTTATACGCATAAAGATATTCATCATAATGCTTGGGGGGGGGTAGTAGCAGACCAACCAATACTGGCCGCTACAGAAGTAAATTACATTGGAGAGCCTGTTGTTGTTGTGGCAGCAGAAAACATTTTAAGCGCAAAGAAGGCCAAAAAATTAATTAAAATAGAAATTGAAACTAGTGAAACAGAAGGAGAGAGTAAGATCCTTGATATTGATACTGCCATCAAAAATAATTATTTTTTAGGTTCTCCACAAAAAATTGAAACCGGTGATGTCGATGCTGTTTTAAAAACTTCACCTCACACCTTTAAAGGGGTTTTTGAAAATGGAGGCCAAGAACATTTTTACTTTGAAACGCAGTCAACTGTGGCCTATCTGAAAGATGGTGATAATGGTGGAGTTTTAGAGCTACATAGTTCTTCTCAACATCCAACAGAAGTACAACATGTTGTTGCTCATGCCCTCGGTTTAAAACAACATCAAGTTGTTTGTATTGTTAAGAGAATGGGAGGAGGTTTTGGCGGTAAAGAGGCGCAGGCATCTCACTATGCTGCTTTGGCGGCCCTAGTGGCCTACAAGAGTGGCAGGCCCGCACGTTTAGTTTTGGGCCGTGATGATGATATGAAAATCACAGGAAAGAGACATGCCTTTAAAAGTTTTTATGAGGTGGGTTTTGATGAGAAAGGAAAAATTTTAGCCCTTAAAGTTCAAATGTATTCCAATGGTGGTGCCTATCTTGATCTTTCAGGGGCCATATTACAACGGGCCCTTTTCCATATTGATAATGCTTATTACATTCCTAATGCTCGAATAGAGGGAAAAATTGCAAGAACCAACCTTCCTCCTAATACTGCCTTTAGAGGTTTTGGGGGACCACAAGGAGTAGCAATAATAGAAAATATCATAGAAGAAATTGCTATGAAATTATCAAAAAATCCTCTAGATATTCGCAAAATAAATTTATATGGGCTAGATCAAGGTAAAAATGATGTAACTATTTACGGCCAAACTGTAAAAAATAATATGCTTCACACTTTGATAAGAGATATTGAAGAAAGTAGTGAGTATAAAAAAAGATTTAAGGAAGCTTGCGATTTCAATAAGGCAGTAAAAGATAAGATAAAAAATAAGCAAAAAGTTGATTTTAAATTAAGAGGAATTTCTCTAATGCCAGTAAAATTTGGTATTTCATTTACTGCAACTTTTTTGAATCAAGGAAATGCTCTAGTAAATGTATATACTGATGGTTCTATACAAGTTTCTACAGGTGCAACTGAAATGGGTCAAAGTGTATACACAAAAATTAGAGGAGTAGTAAGTGATGTTTTTGGTATCGATTATAATTTAATAAGAGTAATGCCCACATCTACTGAAAAAAATCCCAACACTTCGCCAACTGCCGCTTCCAGTGGTGCAGATATAAATTGTTCTGCTGCTTTTAATGCTGCTTCAATGATTAAAGAAAGATTAAGTGATTTTGTCTTAATGAAATATGCAAAATTATCTAGAGAAGAATTGCAGAGTAACGCCGCTAAAAACAAGTGGACAGTAGAATTTGAAAATGGAGAAGTTTGTTGTTTTAATAATGAAAATAATAATGAAAATGATAGTGATAGTAAAAATGATATAAAAAAAATTAAATTTACTGATTTAGTTAAGGAAGCATACTTTGCACGAATCAATTTAGGAGCACAGGCCTTCTATAAAACTCCAGAAATTTATTTTGATCCTTTAACTGCTAAGGGCCAACCATTTTTATATTTCACTCAAGGAGCTGCAGTAAGTGAGGTAGAAATAGATGGTTATACCGGCAATACTAAAATTTTACGAACCGATATCCTAATGGATTTAGGTAAATCACTTAATGAGAAGATCGATAAAGGTCAGGTTGCTGGCGCTTACTTGCAAGGAGTAGGTTGGGTAACTACAGAGGAGCTTCGTTACTCTGATAAGGGGGCATTACTCACTCATTCACCAACAACATATAAAATTCCAAATATTCAAGATACCCCAAGAATTTTTAATATTGATTTAATTACCAATGATCAAAATACCGTAAACATTTATGGCAGTAAAGCAGTTGGCGAGCCACCTTTCTTACTTGGAATATCAGTCTGGACCGCCATCAAATGGGCCATAAATAATTTTAATTTAAATGCGAATAATTTAAATTTAAAAATCCCCGCAACCGCAGAAGATATTTTGCTGGCCTTATAATAAATTAAGATATCAAAAATTAATGTAACTTAGCTCACACCCCTCAACCTTCTCCTCTCATCCAGATGCTGTTAGCTGCACAACTGTCAGCATCTGGATGAGAGGAGAAGGTTGAGGGGTGTGAGCAGTTACTATTTTTTTATAATCATCATTGGAGTCCTTCCAAAAATTTATTTTAATAACCTCGCGATCGGTTGCTGCTGCAAACTCTTGTGCAAGAGTTGATTTTCCCACTTGTCGTGCTCCAAAGAGTACCAAAGGTGATCTGCGTAGAGGAGAGTTATACCAATTGCTTAATTCTGTAGAGAGATGTCGTTTGAGTTTCATTAAGAAATCCTGTTTAATTTAGTTAAGGATAGCACATTTGCCGATTTTTAATGTTTAGTAAATAGTCGCTGTCACGAAATCTTCGATTTCGCAACAGCGACTATTTAGATGGGCAAACTACTAATCGTCATGAAGTTGTAGAAGAATTTCAAAACAATAAACGAATAAAATTATTTTTAATCAGTCTTAAGGCGGGAGGACTTGGCCTAAATTTAACCGCTGCTGATTATTGTTTTATATTGGACCCTTGGTGGAATCCCGCTGTGGAAAAACAAGCAATTGATCGTTTACATCGAATTGGTCAAAATAAAAA
>JADGAM010000047.1 GCA_015232015.1 Oligoflexia bacterium
TAAAAAATAATAAAACTGATTCAACCATGAACCAGATAATTTGCAATATTTCTACAATTAAAATAGTAATTAGAGGAGTTGATAGATGTAGCATGTGTTTTAATGGATCAACTATCATACATATAATTATTCCCGCAAAAGTACCAAAGGCCCATCCTTCAATAGTAAATGCCGAATGAAAATATTGAATAATTAAAATAAAAATTGCCAGAAGTGGGGTTTCTAACTTTATGGCCAAAAATAAAATAATCAAAATATTAAATGTAGGTCTGTATTTGTTGATGCCTATTGCAGGAAAAAAGGCAGTAGTAATTATTTCTAAAACTATTAATAGCAAAATAGTAACTAAGAATGCTGTAATGATCTTTCCTATTTTCACAAAATATCCTCTACCTCTAATTTAATATTTAATTTTGAATTGTATTTATTACTGTTGTTTTTACTGCTTCTGGTGTTGTTGCTATTATGTTGTTATTATTATTTTGTTCCTGCTGTATTAAAACAATAACCTCTTCTAATTTTCTAAAATCAATACTTGGAACTAATTCAACTAATTGAGAGATGCCATAGCTTTCCCGTTCTATATTTACAATGGTTCCGACTTTAAGTCCTTTAGGATAAATATTTCCTAGTCCTGCAGTAACTATCTCATCACCATTTTGAATGGGTTCAGTTCTAGTCACATATTTCATGACACATTTAAAATCAGATGAACCGCGAACAATTCCATGAGAGCGAGTTCTAGTTACGATTGAATCTATTCTGCTATTTTGGTCGAGAATAGTTAAAACATCAGAGTAATGGTCTGAGAGTCGATAAACGTGACCGACTAATCCATTAGTAGTTACTACAGTGGATTTTAATTTAATACCATCTTTAGTTCCTTTATTAATTCGAAGTACTTTAAATTCACTGGTTGAATCTAATCCCACTACTTGTGCTAAAATTTTTTCTCTAGTGATTTCTGCGCCAAATTTTAAAAGGTCTTTTAAACGGCGGTTTTCTAATTCTAACTCTTTTAAAATGAAAATTGAGTTTTCTAATTCGTGAACTCTCTTTTTAAGTTGATCATTTTCAAAGGTAGTGGAAACAAGTAACACATAATGATCAAAGAAATAATTTATAGATTTTCGTAGATTAATTATGAAACTTTGCATAGGGGCAGTGGCCTCAATAACTATTCGCTGGAATGTAGTAACCTCTTCCTCTGTTAAATCTTTCTTGGATGCCCCATATAATGAAATAAATAGCACAATTATATTTAATGCTAATTTTACTTTGTTAGGAGAAGATAAATTTAGTAGGGTCACGAAAACCACCATTTCATAATTTAAATAAAAAAAATTATATTATATTGAAGTATATTATTTAAAGTATCTAAAAGAAATTGAGATGCCAATTTCTTTGACTTTAGAAAAACAATAACTATAAAATGAATGCCAAAGCTTCTATCAAAAATTTATAATTAGATTGAAAAATTGGTAGATGTGCAAAGGAAATAGTATATTATTCTTAGGACAACACATAAAAAAGGAACGTAGATTATGGTTAAATCATCTTATCAAAAAAAGACAGCTAGTATTATTGCCTCCGTTTTTATTGGATTTATCATACTTTCATTTATGTTTAGTGGTTATTACACCGAGATGTCATCCATGGGACCTGAGAGTGTAGCTAGTGTTGCGGGAGTTCCAGTTAAAATGTTTGAGTACAAACAGGCCCTAGCATACAGAATGGAAATGATGAAAAAAATATTAAGGGTACCAGAATTAACTACTCAACAAATGGAGCAATTTAAAATTAAAGATAACGTTTTAGAGGAATTGATCAATCAAAAACTTTTGGTTGTTTTAGCAGAAAAAATGGGAGTAGCACCAACTGATCAAGAGGTGGCCTATGAGATTCAATCTCAACCATATTTTAAAACTGCTGGGCAATTTGACCTTGGTTTATACAAAATGCTTCTACAACAAAATGGCCTTTCGCCTGCAGATTATGAATTAAATATTAAAGAAAACATTAAAGGCCGTACAGTTTTTTCGATGTTAAACAATGTTCCTGTCTCGAGTAAATACATTAAAGAACGTTTGAAAATGAAAAATAACACTGTTAAAGTTTCTGCTATCCAAATTAAAAAAGATACACTTCAAAAATTCATTGATGTTCCAGATTCTGAAATCAAAAAATTCATGCAAGATTCAGGCAGTCAGAAGAAAATGGAAGCATACTTTATAACTAGAAAACCGGAATTATAGCAAGCAGAAGAGGTTGAGGCCAGACATATTCTAATTAGAACAACAAAAGATAAAACAGATGAAGTTGCTAAAAAAGAGATTGAAGAAATTGCAAAAAGTGTAAGTGCTAAAAACTTTGCAAAGGTTGCTGATCAAAAATCGGAAGATCCATATGGAAAAGGTAAGGGTGGATATCTTGGTCGTTTTGGAAGAGGTAGAATGATGCCTGAATTTGAAAAAGTTGCATTTGCTTTAAAACCAGGGACAATTTCAGAACCTGTAAAAACAAATTATGGTTATCATCTAATTTTAGTAGAAAATAAATTTGAAGCAAAAGAAGCAACTTTAGCAGAGTATAGTAACCTTCTTGTAAAAGAACTTATTCAAAAAGAGAGTAAAGATGAATTACAAAAGTTAACTGACACTTTATCTACCGAAATTAAAAATGCATTATTAAGTGGTAAGGCATCTACTGTTCAAGAGATGCAGAAGAAATATTCTTTCACCTATGAAGAAGGAAAGAATATGAACGAATTAGAAGAAGAAATTGGCCCAATTGCTCTTTCTAGTGAAAATTTAAATAAAATATTTTCTGTTAAAGTTGGTCAAAAAGATGCATTCCTATTTACTGATGCTAATTTCATAAAGATTGTTTATGTCAGCAATGAAAACAAAACTGATGCAGTGACCGCTGCTGTCACTACTGATATTGAAAAAGAAAAAGAGAGTGAACAAAAGATTGTTGGAGATGATTTAAAAATGAGCACTATGAAATATTTAAGAGATAATGTTAAAATTACTGTTTATAAAAAATTATTGTAGTGCCTGATTCCATCCCCTCAATTCAAAGTTATTGTTTGATGGCCCCTAAATTTGCAAGACAACCCTGAAGTATTGTGTTCTTTTTGATCAAGATCTTTGATTGTGGCCGGATAGAGATAACGAATCCCCATCTTATCATCCACCTGATAACGATAAAAAGTTGGTTTTTTAAAGTAAGACATTACGGAGTCCACTAGTTCTTGCGGATGATGAAGACCAAGGCAGTGACCAATTTCATGAGTTAAAACTGAAATGAAGGTTCGAACATTTTGTTTGTTATTTTGGGTAAAATTAATTTTGCATTTTACTACATTTTCTCCATCAATTTCAGAACTAGCAACCCCACTGGCCAGAAATAGTGAGTCTTCACAAATTTCAATGATTCTTTTTTCCGCCTTGGTAGCATCGAAGAGAGAACCCGTCTCAAGATTGTTAACATCGGCAGGATACATTTCTAAACGTAAGTAACTACCAAAGATTCCATTTGCATCGTCTATAATTGATTGCATGACATCTACGATAGAAACATTTTTCTTTTCGAACATTGAATCGCTGGGGTCATCAATTGTGTTTTCTTCGATCGTAACATTGCGATCACATAATCTAATCCATAAGTATGGATCTTCTTCATTTATTTTCCAGCGCATTTCGTTATCAATAACTCGAAATCCTAGAGTGGTAAAAAGTAAAATTATGACAGTAAGAATTTTATAAATTTTATAATTTGAAATTATTTTCATATTCATAATATTAAAATTCACAATATTTAAATTCCAAAATTTAACCCAATCAGAGCATGTCCTGAAGTGTAGTTATGATACGAACTAACTCCCGCCACCTCGAAGCGAACATTGCAAATCCAAAAATTGTAAAACTCCACCCCTACTCCAGCATAGACGCCGATGTCAGCGTTGATAAGGCCTGTAGCAAATGTTGCATATAAATTATTCATATTAACAATGCCGCCAACTCCAAGTAAATATCCTGGGTAGAGCCCTAATTCAAAATTTCTTCTACCAAATCTAATAGAGCCTAGGCCAAGTCCTTCACTTAAAGCAATATAAGAATGACCTACTTTTCCGCTGTTTCTAGTGCTAACGCCAGCTGTGACTGTGGTAGCGATAACAGATATACTTAAAATTAGAATTATAAAAAGTAGAATTAATTTTTTTTTCAAAATGAAATTCCTGCCACAACTTGAGTTGAATCTTGGAAACAAAGAAGTAAATTTAAGTATGGCTCTCTAATTCCCAGCATGGTTTCGATACCTATAAAAGCTCCTCCTAAAAAAAACCAGAAGGCCCTAATTGCAGGACCTACGGCAAGGTTACTTCTATCAACAGAGGAAGTATTTGTTTGCAAATTATCTTTGTATCCCATTTTGTAATAAAATAAACCAAGACCTAATCCTATTTCTGTTTTTCCCCAGAGAAATGATCCAGGATGAAAGAGTGTGAAGGCATTTGCTTGATAGGCCGAGAAATATCCTAAAGTATTATTGTATCCAGCAGAGGAAAGAGAAATTCCCGCACTGGTTGTCTCTAATCCTAAATATAATCCAGGAAGTGCTCGTCCTCTTGTAGAGGATGATAAAATAGTTCCAAATTTAAAATAAGCAAAACTATTTTCAATTGTTATTGTTATAGTTGTTGTGATTGTTAAAATAATAATAAACAAAAATAATATTTTTTTTCCCCTCATGAAATTATGATATATTTTTTTGATTTCAAATTGCAATGTATTTCTTCGTTGACTTTCATCTGACACAGTAGCACTATGATTCTATCAAGGAGGATTTTTATATGAACAAATTTATATTTCATTTTCTTTTTATTTTTCTTTTTGCTTTTATTTTTACTTTTCTTTTTACTTTAATAAATATTAATTTTTCACAATTGGCCTTGGCCCAGGTACAGAACCAGACCCCAGATAGTGGTGTGGTGAAAAAAAATCCATGCAAGGGAGATATTATAAAATTTTGTAAGAATACAGAAAAAAGGCGTGGAGAAATTATAAAGTGTTTAAAAAAACATGAGAGTGAATTATCAGAGGAGTGCAGAGACCGAGAAACAAAATTTTTTGAGAAGAGAGAACGTATTAAAGAAGCAAAAGAAAGTTTAAGAAAAAATTGTACTGCCGATGTAAAAAAATTTTGTAAAGGAGTTAAAGCTGGCAGGGGCGAAATAAAAAAATGTCTTAATATTCATGAAAACGAATTATCTGAGATGTGCAGAGATACCATTAATGAAATTCAAAAAAAATAAAATAAAGTAATAAAGATAAAATCAAAGTGAAATTAATAGATACCCATTGCCATTTAAATTCATTAAAGAGTCGTACAGTAGAAGAGGCCTTACGTTTGGCCAAAGAAAATCATGTAACAGAAATTATAACTATTGCTACAAGTGTTGATGATCAAAATGAGGCATTAAATTTAGCACAAACACATCAAGAGGTTTTTGCTACTCAAGGAGTGCACCCTCATGAAGCAGTTAAATTTACCAATGATATATTGGATTTAATGAAAAAAAATTTTATAAAATTCCAGAAAAAAATTTTGGCCATAGGTGAAATTGGATTAGATTATTATTATGATTTTTCTCCTCGTAAAAATCAAATAGAAGTTTTTGAAAAGCAACTGCAACTTGCCCTTGATTTAAATCTTCCCGTAGTAATTCATTCCAGAGATGCCGATAATGATATGATGGATGTAATTAAAAATTTTTCAAATGCAAGAAAGTTAATAGGAGTTTTTCATAGTTATAGTTCCGGACTTAAACTAGCACAAAAGGCATTAGAACAGGGGTTTTATTTAGGGTACAATGGAATGATTACTTTTAATAAGGCGGATAATGTTCGTGAAATTTTAGCAATCACTCCTATTCAAAATATTTTATTAGAAACAGATGCTCCATACTTGGCACCAGTTCCACATAGAGGGAAAGAAAATGCTCCTCACTTAGTGCAGGTGGTGGCACAAAAAGCTGCAGAGTTAAAAAAAATTCCTCTAGAAGATTTTGCAAAAATTACCTATGAGAATGCTAACAGATTATTCAGTTTTATTTGACGGCCGTTAGGTCCTTAATCGATTTTAAAATCTTTAAGTAGATTTCCCATTTTGGTTTTTATCTCTTTTTTGTTTTCATTATTGTTTTCACGACTGTTGTTGGCCTTAATTAACTGTTCATCATTATTAGCGTTAGTATTAGCACTAGTATTAGTATTTTGAGTCGGCAATGCTGCTTTAAAAACAATTCTATCGATATGCTTTATATAAGAAGACCAATCACCCACCAATGGATCATTTTTTATTATCATATCCATAGCGCCCATTTTTGAATCCATTAAATCAATCATGTGAAAAAGGAGTGCTTCTCTTGTTTGCGGTAATTTGGCAGATCCGTAAACATATTCTCCATGATGAGAAAGCAGGATATGTTTTAAATGCATTTTGATATTGTTAGGAAAATTGTTTATTTTAGATGAGAACAAATCAACTATTTCTAATCCTTTTATTACATGACCAATTAATTTTCCTTCATTGGTATAATCGATATTAAACCCAGAGGTTAATTCATAAATTTTACCTATGTCGTGCAAAATGGCAGCTGCAACTAGATAGGAGATATTTACATTATAGTGTTTGCCTAACATCAGAGAGCTTTCTGTACAAGAGAGGATATGCTCCAATAAACCTGATTGATAAGCATGATGAATATTTTTTCCAGCAGGCCATATTTTTAATTTTTTAGATATTTCGTTGTCAGATAAGATTATAGTAAGAAGTTTTTTTATGTATTGATCTTCGATTAAGTTTTCTACAATATCGCAAATTCGTTTAAACATATCTTCGATATTTTGACTTGATTTAGTCAAGTAGACACTAAGATCAATATTACTATTACCATTACCATTACTACAGCCATTATTACTACTAGCAAGCTCTTCAGCAGTGATTATATCTATTTCAGAGACAATTAATTGCTTTCTATTCTGAAACAGATTAATCTTACCTTTAACTTTTACTAAATTACCTTGCTCAATACGCGCATTTATTTCTTGAGCATTATTCCATATACGAGCTTCCAGATCTCCGCTTTTATCTGAAAGAATTAGGTTCAGATATGACCGACCATCTCTTCCTTCCATCATTAAAACACTTTTAAGGAGAAAAGTTGTATCGACAACTTCTTTAACTTGCAAATCGCAAACAAATTGTTTTTTGCTTTTAGCTTGTTGATCGCTATTGCTATTTATTTGTTCATTTAGTTTTTTTTGATTTTCTGTGTTTTCTTTATTTTCTTTATTTTCGTGATTATCATTATTTTCTTGTGACATTTTTAGAAGAGATCCTTTCAAACGTGGTTGTTGTGGTTGCTGTTATAGTATAGTTTTAGTTTTATATTTACTGTATTAAAACTATACAATATGGATTGGAATGACTAATATTTTTTTAAATTTCTATATGTGCCAAAATTAAAATACTATACACTTTAAAACAATAGTATGGCATATTGTTCATTATAACGGTTAAAATAAAATAGTTAAAATAATAGGAGGTTTTAAATGGCGCTGAAGTATATTGATGAAGCAAAGTTAAATGGACAAAAAGTAATAGCACGGTTTGATTTTAATGTGCCTATTAAGAATGAAAAAATTACTGATACTACAAGAATTGATTCCGCACTTCCTACTATAAAATACATCTTAGATAATGGAGCATCTAAGCTCATTATGATGAGCCACTTAGGCAGACCAGATGGACAAATAAATCCTAAATACAGTTTAAAACTTGTGGCCAGTTATTTAGCAGAAAAATTGAAACAAGATGTAGTATTAACAGAGACAGCAATAGATAGTTCAGTTAAAGGAATTATTAATCTACCCAAACATAAAATTATTCTTCTAGAAAATGTTCGTTTTCATGCGGAAGAGGAAGAAAATGATGCCGAATTTGCAAAAATCCTAGCAAGTTATGCTGATGTTTATGTCAATGATGCATTTGGAACATCTCATAGAAAACACACATCCGTTTATGGAATCACTCAATATTTTAAAAATAATTCATATGGTGGCTTCTTACTAAAACAAGAGGTAGCTGCACTAATGAAAATCACCGATAATCCAACTAGACCATTTATGGCACTTGTAGGTGGCGCAAAGATTGCTGACAAAATAAAAACATTAGAGAGATTATTAGTTAATGTTGATGCGCTTTTTATTGGCGGAGCAATGGCATATCCATTCTTAAAGGCCCAAGGTAAAAAAATTGGGGCCTCTCTTTGCTCGGAAAGTGATTATGAATTAGCAAAGAAAATTTTAAATCAAAGTTCAGCTCCTAAAATTATTCTTCCAGTAGATCATATTATTGCAAAAGGTGCTGATGCTCCTGCTGAAATTTGTAAAGGGTTTGATATTCCAGATGGTATGATGGGTTTTGATATCGGTCCTGAGAGTATAAAACTTTTTGAGCAAAAAATTGCTCCAGCAAAAACTGTATTTTGGAATGGACCTATGGGCATGTTTGAGAATGAAAATTTTGCTAAAGGTACATTTAGTGTGGCCAAAATTTTAGCAGAGTTAAATGCTTTTACATTAGTTGGAGGAGGAGATTCTGTAAGTGCCGTTAATAAATCCGGAGTGGCCAGTAGAATTTCTCATATTTCTACAGGAGGAGGAGCATCGCTAGAGTTTATTGAGCAAGGCCAACTTCCTGGTATTCAAGCATTAAAATTTGGAATCTAACTAATATAAACTAGTATAGAAGTAATAATAGAAGTAATAAATAGAAGTATAGTATAAAGCAGACATACGAGGTGAATTAAGAATGAAGACATATATTGTTGGCAACTGGAAAATGAATCAAAGTACCAATGAGATTAATAACTTCTTTTCCTTTTTGAATACTGAGAAATCAGAACTTTCACGTATACTTTCTTCAGAGAATAAAGAAGCATGGATTGCCCCACAGTTTATTCATCTAAGTATGGTGAGGGAGCTTTGTACTCCACTTGCAATGAAAGTTGGCGCTCAAAACTCTTCTACTCATGAGAAAGGAGCATTTACAGGAGAGATCTCTTCAAAAGCATTGAAAGATATTGGTGCTCATTTTGTAATAATCGGTCACTCTGAGAGAAGAAGCATTTTCAAAGAAGATTACAAAATGCTAAAAGATAAAATTCAGTTGGCGCTCAGTTTTAATTTGAAGGTAATTTTTTGTATAGGGGAAACTCTGCAAGAAAGAGAAGAGAAGCGTGCAGTCTCTGTTGTGCGCACTCAACTAGAAGAGAGTTTGAGAGATATTAATAAAACAGCATTTACTTCAGAGATTATATTGGCGTATGAACCAGTTTGGGCCATAGGGACTGGAAAGAATGCTACTCCAGATGAAGCACAAGAGATGCATGCCGCAATCAGAGGGATAATGACAAATAATTTAGGAATTAACTCTGAAGTTGCTATTTTGTATGGGGGAAGTGTAACTCCAACTAATATACAAGAATTAATGAAGCAAAAAGATATTAATGGAGCTTTGGTGGGCGGAGCTTCATTGAAAGCAGAGGATTACTTAAAACTTTGTCAGGCAAAAAAATAATTGGTATAAAAAGAAATTGGTTTTTTATTACTAACTTTTAAGGAGTTTACAAATCAAATGATAACAGCACTAGCTATTGTTCATGCTATAGTCTCAGTACTTTTAATTCTTATGGTATTGATTCATTTTGGAAAAGGTGCCGAGGCGGGACTTGTTTTAGATGCAGGCGCATCTTCAATATTACCTCAAAAAGGAAATGTTCTTAATAAAATTACAGCAGTTCTTGCTATATTGTTTTTATCAATGTCTCTAATGCTGGCAACAATGAGAGGTAAAACAATTGAAAAATCTATTTTTGATAATAAAGATATAAAAACTAAAACAGCAGCACCAGTAATGCCAGAAACACCAGTAATACCTGCGGTACCAGCTTCTTCTTCATCTAAGAATAGTTCTCAAAATCCTTCTTCTGGCAAATAATTAAAGTGATTAAAGTAATTAAAATAACTAAAGTAACTAAAGTAATTCAAAGTAAAAATAGGAACCAAAAAATTCAAAGTTAATAAATTTGTATTCTCAAAAAAAAAATCATTATTTTCCGCTTTAGGAATGTGGAAAGAGTATCTTCATGCTCGTTCCACCTTTATGCTTATCGGAGCAGCAGCAGTTATTTTAACTAATGCACTTCAAGTTTTAATCCCAAGAATTATAGGGTGGATAATTGATCTTTTTGGTGAATCTCATATAGATGCATCTCTTATTGCTATTGCAAAATCTCAAAAAATGGCCAGTAACTATGATAAATTTAAAAATCTTTTTTTAATTTTAGTTGCTGCGTCTATTCTCCTCATTATTGCTCGAATTGGTTGGAGACTTTTTTTGGCCAGAGAAACTCATAATGCAGGCGCAATTTTAAGAAAGGGAATTTGGGAACATGTAAGATTTTTCCCTATGAAAACTTTAGGAAAAAAATATAATGTTGGCCAATTAATGAGCATTTCTACTAGTGACGTTCAGGCCGCTAAAATGATTTTTGGTTTTTTGTTAGTTGGGACGATTGATATATTTTTTTTAGGATTATTTACTATTGGAGCAATGTTCTCTATTGATGTCTCCATGACTCTTTGGGTGTTATTAATTATTCCAATTCTTCCTTTCTTTGTAAAAAAATTAGCAGATTTAGAATCAATTCGCTTTGATAAGGCACAAGAATTTCTGGCCGCCTTTAATGAAAAGGCATCTCAAGTAGTGGCCACTATTCGTTTGCAGAGGCTTACTCAGACTGGAGATTACTGGAAAGAAAAATTAATGTTATCTGCAAAAGATTATCGAAGTAAAAGATTATCAACAATTTATACTTCGCTGGCATTCTATCCACTTCTTGGAAGTACTACTATCATAAGCTACATTATTTTATTTATAATCGGTATTTCAAAAGTTTTTGATCATCAAATGACTATTGGTGAATTTATTACTATGCAAGGATACGTTTTTTTGATTCAAGACCCCTTGATTGAAATTGGTTTTAATATTTCCGAATGGCAAAACTCACGAGCATCTCTTAGAAGAATTGCAACAGTTTATAATGAACCAAAAGAAGCTTTCTTATTAGATAATGAAGATAAAGATAAAGATAAAGATAAAGATAAAGATAAAGATAAAGATAAAGATAACAGCAATATAAATAATACCAATAATAAAGTTTTTGATTTAAAAAATATCACATTTGCTTACGATAAAGAATCGCCAGCAGTAATAAAAAATTTATCCTTGTCCTTAGATAAAAATAAGAGACTTGGAATTACAGGTATCATAGGTTGTGGCAAAAGCACTTTAATAAATATTCTATCAGGACTAGAGGTTACGAAGGAGAAGTATATTTCTATGGACGTCCTTTAAGAGAGTACTCACATGCGACTCTAAGAGAATATATGGCCATTGTTCCTCAAAAACCTTTCTTGTTTGCAGATACTATAAAAAATAATTTATTAATGGGTAGGCAAAAGTGTGATGAAGAAATTTGGCATTACTTAAAAATCGCAGGACTTGAAAAAGATGTACTTGCTATGCCTGACGGAATTGATACCTCTTTAGGTGAGTGGGGAATTAATTTGTCAGGAGGACAAAAGCAACGTCTTACTCTGGCCAGGGCCTTAATATCAGCTCCCAAGCTACTATTTTTAGATGATTGTTTAAGTGCAGTTGATACTGTTACTGAAGAACAAATTTTGAGATATCTAAACGAGGAGTTAAAAGATACAACTTTAATTTGGGTAGCACACAGAAGTTCAACACTAAAATATTGTAATGAGATTTTGGATTTATCCCAACTGCCCAAAACTCAAACGGTAAACGGTGCGCTCATATGAGTAATGTTGATATAAGTGCAAATATAAACGCTAATATGAACGCTGACATGAAGACGGATGCGAGAGTAAATCAAAAAAAAATAAACTCCTTTTTCTTTTTACTTAGATATATTGGTTTAGAAAAATTTTCTTATATACTTTCATTTACTATGTTAATTGCAAGTTCAATACTTGCGATAATATCTGTTAGATTGCTAGGCAAACTTGTTGACCAGGGATTATTAAAAGAAAATTTGCGATTAAGTATAACTTATTCTTTTATTATTATTTTATTAGAGACTTTTTCAATTATACTTGTGTGGCGTGGAAGAAAAATTTTAGCTGAAGTATCTACAAAATCAATTTTATCTATAAGAAAGGATATCTTTGATCACATTCACTTACTTCCAATATCTTATTACGATAGACAACCTCAAGGCAGAACTGTCACTAGAATGACCCATGATATAGAAAGTATAGAATCATTTTTTACTTCTAGCTTAAGTAAATTAATAATATCCATGCTTATGTTTACTATTGCTTTAATTGCAATGTTGTTAACTGATGTAAAATTAGCACTCATTGTGATCGTAACAATGCTTCCTGCAGTAATATTAACTTTAGCAACAAGAGAAAAAGTTCGAAATCTTAACAGAGATATTTCCAGATTAAATAGTGCCTGTAATGCTAAATTATCAGAGTATATTAATGGCCTTAGAGTGATTAGATCATTTGGTCTAGAGAAATGGGCGAAAAAAAAATATGATCAAGCAGTTGATGCTCATTTAGTACGTCAATTGTCGGCCAATACTTTGTATGCCTGGATAAGACCACTCACTAACTTTTTAACTTATCTTCCAATTTTTGTTTTAATTTGGTTTGGAGGGCATGGAGTTTTAGAAGGGACGTTTGCGCTAGGAACATTAATCGCATTTATTCGTTATACAGAACGTTTTTCGCATCCCTTAGAGGCACTTACTAGAGAATTACATGTGGTTCAATTAGCATTTGCTTGTGTAGAGAGAGTAAATGTTTTTTTAAGTGCAGATAAAGAAAATGATGAGTTAGGTATAGATGGAGAGTGGGAGATAGATTGCAATGAACTTAAAGGAGAGATTGAATTTAAAAACATATTTATGAGATATAATAACTGTAATAACTACAAAAACGTTAATAGTGAAATTGAAAATAATGAAAATAATGAAAATAAAATGATTGTTGATGTTTTAAGAGATATTTCATGTAGCATACGTTCAGGAGAAAAAATTGGTTTTGCAGGAGAAACAGGAAGTGGAAAAACTACCATGATTTCATTGCTAGCGAGATTATATCCATTTTATAAAGGAGATATCTTTTTAGATGGAGTGAATATTAAGAAATATAAAAGATCAACACTTCGAAGACAATTGGGATTTGTTTCTCAAGATGTAATTATCTTTGCTGGAACAATTAGAGAGAATTTAATTTGTGAGTTAAAATTATCTGACGAAGATGTATTACATGCTTGCAGAGAGACTGGTCTTTATGATGTTTTTATAAAAAATAATTTAACACTTGATTCTTCAGTTTTGGAAAATGGATCTAATTTTAGTGTAGGAGAGCGCCAGCTACTAGCACTCACTAGAATTTTACTTAGAAATCCCAGTATATTAATTCTAGATGAGGCCACCGCCAATGTGGACCCTCACTACGAAAACATTATTCATACAGCAGTGGATAGAGTGATGTTAAATAGAACATGTATTATTGTGGCCCATCGCTTAAGTACGTTAAAAGATTGTAATCGAATTTTTGTATTTAAAGAGGGAAAGATTGTTGAAGAGGGAGATCATCAACAACTGTTTGCTTTAAAAGGTCACTTTTATGATTTACAAAAAAACGCTTTTCAGCATGCATTGTGATTGATTTATGATCAAATGGTTATATGTTTTTTTTATATTATCTTATTCTATAGCACTTCATCAGGCCTTCACCACTTTTACTCTTGTAACCTATAAAGTAGGAAATGTTTTTGAACGCTTAGATTTAATGGGTATTGAATTATTGTTGTTTGTATTTTCGGCGATAATATTTTTTTCATTATATAAATATAAAGATAGTACCAGAATAAATTTTTTTATTAATTCTAATTCTAATTCTAATTCTAATTCTAATTATTCGAAATACTTCGTACCTATTGTTTTGTTAATTTCTTTCTGTTTAAGAATGTTGACGATCATTTTCTTTGATACCTACCCTACAATGGATGCTTATCAATACTTTATGGATGGAATAAAAATTGCTGAGGGAGGATATTTCTCTGATGCCACTAATGTTCCCTATTGGCCGGCAGGGTATAAGATTTTTATTGGTATTCTATTCTTTGTTTTTCCCCAAAAATTATTTGTAATAAAATTTGCGCAAGTAATTTTACATCTTATAGCTGAACTCATCATGTATAAGATTGTTTTAAAATTATCCAATAACAATTTCTTAATGGCCAAAATAACTTTGCTTTTAATGGCCATCTATCCAAATCATATTCTTTATAGTGCACTTATTTGGAGTGAAATACTTTTTCTTACAATGATTCTTTTAGCATTTTATCTGTTAATCTTGGCCAACGAACATGAATTATTAATGACAAAAACATCAAAGAAGAAATATTTGATCTTGTTTGTAAGTGGATTACTCTGGGGAGCAGCGGCGTTAGTAAGGCCATTGGCCATGTTTTATCCATTTGCTTTTTATGCAGCTTTTTTTCTTTGTAAAAAGATATCAATAAAAATTTCGATAAAACAATTGTTAGTAGTATTTGTTGCGTTTTTTTTAATGCTTTCTCCTTGGGTTTATCGAAATTATAAACTTTATAATAAATTTATTCTAATTTCTACCAATGGCTCTCTGGTTTTATTTATGACTTTTGTGGTAGATAATGATGGAAATAAACTTGATGAAATGGTTAAACCACGAGGTTCAATAGATCCAAATAAACTCTCTGATTATGCTTTAAAATATATGATGGATAATCCCTATAGGACAGTAAAGATAATGTTTAGAAGTTTTAAAAAATTTTATAAAAGTGATTTTGATGGAGTTGAATCTATAATTCAAAGTAAAATTCCTAAAGTGATTAGTGAAAATGATTTTAATAAAATTTTAGAAAAAGTTCATACTGCAATTAATTTAGTTAACTTAAAAGATGTTTTTGTTTTTGAAAAGAACAGTAACAACTATATATTAAAAGAAAATTTGCCAGAGATAACTAGAGCAAACACAGCTCAAACAATACTTTATTCTTTTTCTTACCCTTATTGGTTTAGTGAAAATTTACCTTTAATTTTGATTCGGTTTATAAATTCAATGTTTTATTACTTCACGCTTTTTGCAAATGGATTTTTACTTTTTATGTTAATAAGAAAAGCAAAACACAGTAGAGATCACTTGAAAAATATAATTCCTCTTTATACTCTTGGTTTATTTTTTATTCTCATAAACACTGCGGTCTATGTAATGTCTCAAGGGGATACGAGATATCACTTCCCTTTAATGCCATGGTTATTTGTTGGAGTAAGTATGGTGGTGCTGGTAAGGGCCTGTAGGAAAATAACATAAAAATTCATGTTTTAAAACATTATGGGGTTATTGTTGGGCACCCTTCTAGAGAAATATTATTGACATAATAATTTATGTAAGTAACCACTCAAAATCTTCCATAGTTAATTGACCAGAAAAATACTGATTATTTTCAGTATTCATTAGATCATTAAAGAGTTCACGTTTGGCCTCTTGTAGGCCTAGTACTTTTTCCTCTATAGAATTTTTTATTATTAAGCGGTAAATGGTAAGCTTATTTTTTTGACCAATTCGGTATGCTCGATCGATGGCCTGCGATTCAACTGCGGGATTCCACCAGGGATCCATTAGAAAGATGTAACTTGCGGCCGTTAAGTTAAGACCTGTTCCTCCTGCTCGTAGACTTATAAGAAATACTGAAGTTTTTCCTGATTGAAAATCATCAACATGCCGTTGTCTGCGTTCCATACTTTGAGTTCCATCTATTCTGGAGAACTTCAATTTTAATTTATGAATTTGCGGCTCAATAATATCTAAGTAACTTGTAAATTGAGAAAATATAAGACTTTGATGTCCTTCTGCAGATATTTGTTCTAGGTTTTCAATTAAAAAACGAATCTTAGTTGACTCAATCTCTTTTTGTTGTTGTTCATTGATGATATTTTGCCATAGGCAGAGTTTTCGTAGTTCAAGAATACTTTTAAGCACTTCACCATAACGTTTTTTAGCGGTCACATGGGTAAGATTTTCTTTAATACGAATAAGATTATCAATATAGTTTCTTCTCTCGTAATTTGAAAAATTTAACATAGTTAAATTATCAATTTTTTCTGGTAGTTCGGTTAATACTTGTAATTTAGTTCTTCGTAAGATAAATGGTCGTGCTATTTTTTTAGCAATCATTCGAGCATTATGAACTGCACTTCCAGCGCCAGTATTTTCGCTTCCACTTTTATTCCATTTTCCATTTATACTTCTACTAGCGCTGCCAGTGTTAGTATTATTGCTATTTGGATTTTCTAGTTTTTCAAGAGTTTTTAAATTTTTTGGAAGACTTGATCCCCAAATACCAGGAGTAGATAATTCAATAATGTTGTAAAATTCAGCTAAATCATTTTCTACAGGAGTACCTGTGAGTGAGATTCTAAAATTTGCTTTAATTTTTTTTGCAGCAATAGCTCCTAGAGAACGAGCATTTTTTAAGTGTTGAACTTCATCAAGAACTAATATATCAAAAATTTCATCTGAAAAAATTCCATTGATTTCTTTTTTCATTAAACCGTAGCTGGTGATAACTATTTTTGCTTGTTCTCTAGTTGGTAGTGAGCGATCTCCACCATGGTAAACTTCTACGTTAATATCAGAAAATTTATCAAATTCATTTTTCCAATTAAGAATAATTGAGACTGGGCAAATAATAAGTACTCTCGAAATTTTATCATAGATACTTTTTAAAAACATGATAGTTTGCAAAGTTTTACCAAGTCCCATATCATCGGCCAAACATCCTCCAAGTTTATTTTCATATAAGAAGCGAATCCAATTATATCCAACAATTTGATAAGCTCTAGGTATGGCGGCCTTAGTATCAGGAATTTCAAAATTAGGCATTTCTCTTAGAGTAAGTAACTTATTACATAATATCAGTTCTTGTTCAGTTAATATTTCTTTAAAACCATATTTGTATAGTTCGAATAATTCAAAAATTCTTGATTTATTAAAGGGTAGAGAAAATGTTATTTTTTCACCTGAATTTTCAATCAATTCTTTATTATTTTTTTCAGCATTAGTTATATAGCCCTTTAATAAATTAACTAATTCTTGCTGATCAGGAGTTAAAATCATCATCTCATCAGTATCAGTATCAGTATCAGTATCAGTATCAGTATCAGTATCAGTATCAGTATCGACCTCTGCCCGGGTATCTGATTCAACAACAACATCGTCATCCTCATCATTACCTTTGAAAATATTTTGTTTAATTATATTTAAATCTTCTTTGGTTAAATGGATTTTAAAATCAAACCAATCTTCAGTAGTATTTCTTTTTTCAAAATGAACATTTGGAGACCATTTTTTTAACATTGATTTATTATAACGAATGCTAATTCCTAATTCACAGACATCGGCGTAGAGTGCCCCTAAGTTTTTTAATAAGATTTTAGTAGGAATTCTTAAAATTATTTTTTTATTACCAGAACTATATGTTGAAAAACGAAAAAATACGGTTCCGAAATTTTTTGAAAAAGAAGAGATAAGTTTTTTTATAGTCGAAGACTCAATAGCTTGTATGGTGTTTTTATTATAATTATATGAGAAGTGTAAAGGAGATGAAAAAAAGAAATGAAAATAATCGAGGGCCAATTCTTTTTGTATTGATTTTTGCAATAACTTATAAATGATCAAACTCTCTACAGATTGTTTTTTATCTATGATGTAAGCACAATCTGTTTCAATTTTTAAATTTTGATTAATGTTAATGATTAATTCTTCTAAAAAATCGTGTACTTCAACTCGTTTAATAAATGTAGATAAAATACCACCATCATTAATAATTAATGAGAGTGCGGGAGGAATCGTTAATAAATTTTTATCTTCATCTTCAAAGTAGAGTATAAAATCAGAGTATTTTGGACGAAATGATTTTTTTATCTCAATTTTAACATTAAATTTTGTATTTGAGTTTGAACTTAAATTTGAATAATTACTAATTTTAAATTCTTGAGGTACAGGGTCTGTTTCTTTAGTTGATGGATATAAAAATAATTTTAAGTATCCACTAGAAATAGAGGGATAAGAAATTAGTAGTAGATCATTAATACTATAACGTATTCGATATTTGTCAATTTTTTGAAATAACTTTTTAAGTTCAATTGGAGTTTTATAGGTTGTGCATGAGTTATCTATTGTTAAATAACTATGGTCGGATAAGGAAAGGTTACTTGATTCAACTTCACTTTTAATATTTCTATAAGAGAAGTTAATATCACTAATAGATTTTTTTGAAAGATCAAGGAAAATTTTTAAATTAATAATTCCTTCAAAATCAGTAAAGTTGAGTGAGGAGTTATAATTGTAGGTTTTCTTGATATTTGCTAGTAGTTCGCCTGAATTAGTATCTATTTGATAAACGCTAGTTTTAAAATTAAAATTATTGCTGAAATACTTTAATAACAACACTGCGACATGGATACAGTGTTTATCTTTGTTCCAATAACTACAATTACATGATGAGGTAATAATCGAATTTGTATGTTTGTAAGTTAATCTTGTTTCATATGTTTTTATATCATTTACAAGTCCTGATAAGATGAAATACTTACCTTCAACCTCTTTAGAAAAAGAGATGGTTAATTTGTTTTGTTTGACTAGAAGTATTGATTTTAAAATTTCTTTATTATTTAAGAATTGTAGTAAGTATTGATGGAGCTCAAGAGGAAGAGAGTCTTGACCTAACTCAACTAACTCGCTTTCTAATAGAGTTAAATTTTGAGATGGTGAAAATAAATGAAATTTTTTATTATGATTATTATGATCTTCCAAAAATGCTCACCTATCTTGAGTTATGTGCCTGCTGATGCTTTGCTTGTTGTTTCTCAAAGCACGCTCTAATTATCAATATAAGATTTTAATAGTTTTGCTCTACTTGGATGTCTTAACTTTCTTAATGCCTTGGCCTCAATTTGTCTGATTCTCTCTCTAGTTACAAAAAAGTCTTGGCCAACTTCCTCTAGAGTATGATCAGATTTTTCACCTATTCCAAAACGCATACGTAAAACTTTTTCTTCTCTAGGAGTAAGTGTTGCCAGAACTGATCTTGTTTGTTCTGATAGAGTAATATTCATTACAGCTTCTTGAGGAGAAATTATTTTTTTATCTTCAATGAAATCTCCAAGGCTGCTATCCTCTTCTTCTCCAATAGGAGTTTCAAGTGAAATAGGTTCTTTAGAAATTTTTAATACTTTTTTCACCTTATCTACAGGCAAATCCATTCTCTCTGCAATTTCTTCAGGAGAGGGTTCTCTTCCCAGTTCTTGAATAAGTTGTCTTGAAGTTCTAACTAATTTATTTATTGTTTCAATCATATGAACTGGTATACGAATAGTTCTGGCCTGGTCAGCAATTGCTCTAGTTATTGCTTGTCTAATCCACCAAGTAGCATAGGTAGAAAATTTATAACCTCTTCGATATTCAAATTTATCTACCGCCTTCATTAGGCCAATATTCCCCTCTTGAATAAGATCTAAAAACTGTAAACCTCGATTAGTATATTTTTTAGCAATAGAGACTACTAATCTTAAATTTGCTTCCACCAGTTGTGCTTTTGCTTTATCTGCTTTTTCTTCACCCTTAAGAATAATTTTATATACTCTCTCAACCTCAATAAATTCCATGCCTGCTTCTATAGTAAGCCTACGTAGTTTTCTTAAAATATCTTCTTGGTTCCTTACAAGTTGTTCGACTTTAGCATCAGAGGTAAATAAGTGACGGGCCAAAGTCCTTTTGAAGGAATCGCTTTCCATGATCTTTTCGTATAGATCTTTATATTTTATAAGATCATCTACTTCTAAAAATTTAAAAATTCTATCTTGTTGTTCGAAGAGATCTTTAAATTTTAAATAGAAATTTTTTACAGGCTCAACAAAACTATTAATTACTTTACGATTGAAGGTAAGGCGTATAAGTGTTCTAGAAATAGACAAGAATCGCTTTTTTTGTTCTTCATTAAATTTCTTAAATGAGCCATCGTCATTAGCGCACTCATCAAGTAGATTTTTTATTGAATCACAAACTTTGAATATATTTTCTTTAGATTTATCTACTTCTTCAGGTAAAGATTCATCATCAAGACCGCGAACTAATTCTTTAACATATTCTTGGATATTTTCTGCGTGTTCTATTTTTTCTCTTAGTTTTACAATCTCTTTGAGAGCATGTACGGAAGAGAGTGCTGATAGAATGATCTTGCGTTCACCCTCTTCAATCTCTTTGGCAATAGTAACCTCACCCTCACGAGTAAGTAGGGCAACTGATCCCATTTTTTTTAAATATAGTTTTACTGGGTCAGTAGATGATGATTTTAGTTCTGCTTTTTCCTCTCTAGACAGGGTCTCTTCGATGATTTCAGTTCCATCAAGTCTGATCCCCTCATCTTCTTCTACTTCAACATCAGCAATTTGAATTTCAACTTTATTTTCTACAACAATTTTTTCTAAAATCCGATCGATTGAATCAGCATCAACTATATTTGCAGGGATAGCATCATTGATCTCTTCAGGGGATAACATCCCTTGATCCTTGCCTTTAAGAAGAAGTCTTACAAATTCTTTCGAATTTAAGAAGGTTTCGACTAATGACATATTTTCTCCAAAATAAAAATAATCACAAAGACTAATTTTGTATTATATTTAGTATGTATTTATTCAGTATGTATTAAAATTTAAACTATTTATTCCTTTATCGATGGTTGAAAGTTCATTGGCCACAATTTTAAATTCCTCTTGGGTCTCACATTTTTTTTGTTCTTCTAAAAGAGACCTTCGTTTTTTCATCAACCATTTTTTTTCAAAGATTGTTTTAATATCCAGTAACGATTTATCAATGTTCTTTTGTTCAAGTTTGTCTTTTTTGGGACGGTATTGAAACAAAACATTGCTTACGTACTCTTTAAACTCCAAATTAAAATCACCTCTGGAAAGATGGCCGATAATTGTGGTTTGATATTCCGCCTCCGTTATTTCATAGTAGAGCTTCTTAAGCCATAAAATTAATTTTGCTACATCTTCTTTTTCTACATATTTCAGTATTTCAGGAAGATTACCATGTTGTAAACATTCAGGATGTAAAATTAATTCTTTTATTAAGGCCTTTTCCAGGCGGGTTAGCGATTCTTCATCACTTATTTGCTTTTGCTGCTTGCTACTTTTATCCCTGCGCTTGTCACTGTTTATGCTTCTACATTTCTCATTTTTCTCATTTTTGTCTCGGGTTTTATCTTGATCTTTCTTTTTGGCAATAGTGCTGAGAAGAAATTTTCGATATATTTCTATCAAATGATCTGAGGAGGATTTTAATTTTAGTTTATTTCCTGCAACTACGATTCGTTCATGTGCTCGAAGGTCATCTTTTAAGGGGGATAAAAGTAAAAAAATCTGGTCCAAAATTTTAAGTTTTTGATCTGTTAACTCTGGTAATTTATCTTCACTGGGAATAATTTCACTAATCATTCTATCTAGGAAAGGCACGCCATTATCAATTTTTTTAGTGAGCTCTGCGCTTCCATCATTAATATTTTTGTTTAGAAAATCATCTGGATCTTTATAAGGGGAAAAATCAATATATTTTGGCATTATGCTATTTGCCATAAGGTCATGATTGATTCTCTCCATCGCCCGCATTCCTGCATCATCAGCATCAAGCGCTAAGTAAACATTTTTAGTAAGGTATTTAATAGTGTTGATCATTTTTTCATTAAGAGCAATTCCCATTAACGCTACTGAATTTTCAAAGCCACATTTGTGAAGGGTAATAAGGTCCATATATCCTTCAACTAAAATTATTTGATCTTTTTCCTTAATTTTTTGTTTTGAAAAATTTAGCCCATACAAAATATTTCTTTTATTAAAAATAAATGATTCTTTAGAATTTAAATATTTTGCCCTATTGGCCTTATCAAGAGATCTGGAACCAAATGCTACTATTTCATTATTTAGATTTTGGATAGGAAAAATGATTCTATTTCTAAAAGTATCAAAATGTTTTGAGTTATTAAATCTATCTTTTAGGCCTTCTTGAATGGCGCCAATTTCCCAAAGCAATTTTAAGCTACTACTTAATTTAAATAAAATTTTATTTTGGTTTAAAAGTTCACTGATTTTTTCGTTATCATGACCATTTTTGGTAAGATCTTTTTTTAATTCAGAAACTCCCATAGAGCATATTTCTGTTAATCTTTCAATAATAAGATTTTCATTGGCGGCATAACTAAGGGAAAATTTTTTTGCAATTTCTGGAGCAATTTTTCTATCATAAAGAAAGTCTTTAAAAATTTTTGATGTTGTGTTTTTTAGATAGAAGTTATTAATACTTTTTAACAGACTTAATGTCCAAAGAGTTTTTATATCTCTATCTTTTCCTCTGCTAAAAATATTTTCAACGCTAATTCCAAGAAACTTTCCGATCTCTTGAATTGCTTCAGAAAACTTAAGAGAGCAAAACCTTTCAACAAATGTTATAGCATCGCCTGCCTTTCCACAGGCGAAACACTTATAAATTCCTTTTTTGTCATTAACTGAAAGAGAGGGGCGAGAGTCATTATGAAAGGGGCATTTCCCAATATGATTGTCTCCATGCCTTGTTAAAGAAATATAATGACCTATGATTTCCGATATAGGAATCTCTTTAATTCTGGATCTTATTTCTTCATAGGAAACACTTATATTCATAAATCTTTTTAAAATTAAGTTAAATTATGATTCCAAAGTTGGTTTCAAAATTGGTTTCAAAGTTGATTTCAAAGTTTCTATTGTTAATGCTTTTACTTTAATATCTTGACTGATAAAAATCTTTTCAAATTTTGTGGCAAAGCTGTTTAAGAAAATTTTTTCTTCACTATCTACAATATCGATATCTTTTTGCCAGAGATCATGAGTGTGAAAGGTTAATTTAAATTTATCTGCAAGTTGTGTAAGTTTTACTTGCTCTAGTGCCCATTCAAAGTACCCATCATGATCAGTCTTAAAAAATAAACGCCCACCTGGTTTTAAAATTACATAAAGCGATTCTAAAAAAAATTGGTTAAAGAGTCTTTTTTTATGGTGCCTTAATTTGGGCCATGGATCAGGAAAGAACAAATACATATTATCTATTTCATTTTCTGCAAAAAGATAGCTAATACGTTCGCCTTTTGCTCTCAAAAATTTGTAGTGGCCACTTTCATCACTCTTATCACTTTTATCACTCTTGCTTTTATCGATTGCTGTAATTAACTTTTTGGCCACTTGATGCCCTCTCTTGAATCGATAATCTAAGGCCACAAAATTTACTTGAGGATTTTGATTGCAAAAATGAATTAAAAAATCTCCATAACCACAACCAACCTCAACATGTATTGGAGCAATTCTTTTAAATGCCTCCTCATTCCAAAGACCTCGGAAGTATTCTCCTTCATGATCACGATAAACGAAATTAGAGAACTCACTCTCACCCAATTTATGATGATAGGGATTCTCTCTAACATTGGAGTAAACAAAGTTAGGTAAAAATGTATGTTCACATTTGTTCATTTATTCATTTACTCAATTATTTAATTGTTCAGTTATTCAAATATTAAATTATTTAATCAAATTGTTTTGAAAAAATTTTTAACGGAAGAGGCCACTAATTCTATTTCCTGGTCTAAAAGACAAGGATGAATAGGCAGGCATAGCACTCTTTCTGCAAAAAGGCCAGCATGAGTGTTTTCTCCTTGCATATCTTTTAATGGTTTCTCTTCTAACATTGAACGTTCATAAAATAGAGAAGTTGAAATTCCTTTTTGCTCAAGGAAGGATTTAAGAGATAATTTTGTCTCTTTATTTTTAACAAGAGTAGGAAATAGATGCCAAGATGATGTGTTAATAAAATTTTCTGCAGGTATGGAGATATTACCGTTCGTTGTTTCACTTTGAAGTTCTTTAATGTAAGCTTGGGCCACTTCTCTTCTTCGCTTATTGTGTTCAGAAAAATATTGTAGCTTAAGATGAATGACCGCCGCTTGCATATGGTCACATCTAGAATTACGGCCGAAAAATTCAATTCCCTTAGCACTTCGACCATGATTTCTAAGAGAAATTATTTTTTTTGCAATTTCATCGTCCTGGGTTAATATTGCTCCCGCATCACCGAATGCTCCAATATTCTTTGTTGGGTAAAATGAAAAGGTGGTTAAATTCTGGCCAGAACCAACTGGATGATCATCTGATAAAATTGTTCCATGAGCTTGAGCGCCATCTTCCACAATTTTTATATTTCTATGATTACAAATGCTCTCAAGCTCATCTATAGGCGCAGGCATTCCATAAATGTGAACAGGTATAATTGCTTTTAGGTAAACTTTTTTTAAAATCCTATTAAGCGACTCTGGAGAGATGAGTCCTGTTTTTGGATTTACATCAATCATCACTGGAATTGCACCTCTATTTAAAACAGCTTCAGCTGTAGCATAAAAGGTAATTCCAGGTATTCCCACTCTATCACCAGGGCCTATGCCTAAAACTTCAAGAGATAATTCAAGAGCATCAGTGCCATTGGCCACTAGAACACAGTGCTTTGCCTTTTGCATCTCTGCAAATTGTTGTTCAAAATTTTTATTATAGTATGCGTCTGGGTTTGAGTAAGAGTTTTCTTGGATTATCATTGAAAATCTTTTTAAAATTTCATCCTGAAATTCTTGATTGTGTAATTTAGTGAAATTGTAGAAAGGTACTTGCATCATAAAAGATCCTTCTTTAAAATTAATTTCAAATTTATAGAAATGTTAATTATATATCAAGGGCGTACTGAAGGAGCAATTATTTCTTCTTTCCGTGTAACCAATTTTCAACCAATGTTACTGCTTTTTTGACTAGAGAGGGATTTTTATTATTAATCTTTTCTAAGATGGCCTCTTTATAACGTCG
>JADGAM010000048.1 GCA_015232015.1 Oligoflexia bacterium
ATCAAGAGGCAAACTCACCTCTTGAAATTAGAGGTAACTTAGCAATGGGTTTTGATCAACATCAACAAATGTTGAAATTTAAAATCGATAGATTTAACTTTAATACTATTAAAAGAGGTCAATTTGTTGTTAATGGACCTCATAGTTGTCACGGATTATTTGGAATCCCTTCTAGATTGCAATCCCTTATTGTAAATCAATTGTTAACTCAAATTCGTCCACTTCTTAATTGGACATTAGGCCATCAATTACGTCTGATTTCATCCGTTGCTGAAAAGATAATTAATAGTGCTTCCAATTTTACTATACCTATTTCTTTTCCTGAATTTAAAATTATTCCTGCTACAACAGTTTCATTAAGTGCATATCCCAATGATTTTGCAGTTTCTGCTAAATCTTTAAAATTAAAATTATCAGTATTATTGGCCAAAAATTATGATGGTTTTGTTTACTATAAAAATAATAATAAAAATTTAAGACCTGAAGAAAGAATTGTTTTAGGAGAAAGAATTGGCACTGTTGCTATAAGACCGACATTACTAAACGAACTGCTACAGGCGTTTCTTAAAAAAGGATCTCTACCTTTTGAGGTTACGAAAGAGATGAATGCTGATTTGGGAGCAATGTTATCACGCCAAGAGCTGGCAGTTTTTTGGCCGGATTTAGATAGTGTGAATGCTGATAGTAATGAAATGAGACTTGATGTGAAAATTACAAAGGTGCCAACCATTGACAATTCTTGGAAAGAAGAAACAGTTTCAATGAATGTGCCTCAATTACTAGTTACATTTAAAATTTTACAAAATGGCAAATGGAAAAATTATTTTAATCTTTTACTAGATTTAAAAGCGACCATAAAACCAAATGTAAATGAAGGTAAAATTATGCTTAAACTTCTCTCTACAGAAAGTAGTATAAGTGGAAAGTGGGCACAAGGTTATACTCCAAAGAATGATCAATTTAATCAAGAGGATTTTAAGAGATTACTTGATACAATTGTAAATATGATGGCGGCCAATAGTGAACCAATGGCCTTTAAAGCACCAATTCTTCCAATGGGAAATTATCATCTGACAATCGATAATTTAAAACTCGTACAACCATTTATTTCTTTTGATCTTACTGAAGTCTTAAAATAAACTTTAATTATGAGTTGGATTGCTAAACCAATTAATAAATTAAACCCAGAAGAAAAAAAACAATATACTCAGTTATTTAAAAAGTTTTGTGATAGAGGTTACAATATTCCTCTATCACAAACTTTAACTTGGGGAAGGGCCATCTATTCATCTGCGGGCAATGTTTTGTTAGTTTATAAAGATGATTTATCTTGTGGAGGAATAGTTTACTCTTTAAAAGAGGGAGAGTGGGAGTGTGTAAATGGTCCCTTGATCGATTGGAAGAGAGATAGAGAAGAAATCAAACAAGAGCTATCAATGTTTATTTGGGCCGCTAGTAAAGGTGCAAATACAGCTGCAAGTACAACTGCAAGTACAGGTGCAAGTAACTTTAAAAGTTTTTCCTTAAGGCCTCGTTTGGAATCAGATTGGCAAATAACTCCTGAGGAAAAAATTGCATTCCCCATTGATAAATATGAATACACTGCTACGACTTATTTAGAATTAAATAATTTAGAATTAAATAATAATAAATGGTCTATAAATAAAATGAGACCATCCATGCGAAGATCAATTAGAAGAATGCAAGAAGAAGATCACACAATAAAAATTGTGCCAATTGTGTCGTTATCTTCTAAAGATAGAAGTAAAGATAAAAATAGTGAAGTACAAATTAAAAATATCCATAATAAATTGCAAATTCATGCCAATAAGAAAAATTTTTATTTACCCAATATAAAATGGTTTGAAGGACTTTTAAGTGATAGCGAAGAAAATATAGAAATATATTGGGGAACAATTGAACATGAACATGCTGAGAGCTGTGCTGATGCGGGGATTTTAGTTATTAAAGTCTTAGATGTTGCTTATTATCTTTTTGGATATTCTAATCGCCAAGGAAATGCCAAAAGGAATTTAAATTATACATCACTTCTACATTTAAAAATGATTGAATGGTTAGATTCAAATAATTCAAATATTAAAATTAAGTATTATGATTTCAATGGGTATGTTAGTGAAATAGAGAATGTCCCAGAGTATGCAGGAGTGAATTTCTTTAAAGAGGGTTGGAATGGAAGAATAAAAAAATACACAACCCCCTGTTGTCTTTTTACTATTTAGCGCCATAATTCAATAAATTATATCATGCAGTTGACTGCATTCAAAAAAAGAGTAGTTACAGGATCAGCACGCCTTGATATTTATCGCAAAGGAGGTGATTCTTTGGCCGGAAGACACCACCTTCTTCATCTTTATCCATTAAGTGTAAATGAAATTGATCCATCTAAAACACATAATCATACTAATGAAATAGTAGAAAATCTTTTACGCTTTAGTCAATATATCTACTGCTTTAAAATATTTTACTAAAATGCTATTACCTAAAAAAAGTTTTCAATTAGTTTATAATTTTTTAAAAAAAAAGAAGATCATATAAACAATATAAAAATTCGTTCATTGCCTAAATTTCTAACCACTTTATCGACGTAATTTCAGGATAAATAAGCTATCTGGGACAAATACTCTTTATTCGGCCTAAGTTACATGGGAAGCCAGAATGGGTGAGGTTCCAAAATATTACTCAAGACTAAAGAACTTTTAGTTTATTTCGATAAGATAGGTATCGTGCTTGCTATTTATATAAAAAATATAAAGAGAATTTATTTATGTTTATTAAAAAATTATTTATTTTTTTTTCTTGTTGATTCCCCTAAGCACTAAAGCGGAGATAGATTTTAAATTATTAAAAGGTAGTAGTGAATTTTTACAGCTAAAAGAAGAGTGTAATTATTTAGCACCACATATTCCGTTAACACTACTTAGACAGGGCAAATTAAATAATGAGTACATTTATGGTGATGAAAAAGATCCAGTTATAAAATTGATCAAAACTGCATTTAATTCAGTTTCTGAAAACCCGGCATTTTTTCAAGTAAGTCCACTTGCTGAAAATGTAGCAAAATTTTTACCACCATCTGCTATTGGAAAGATACTTGGGAAATTGAAAGTAGCAACAGCGACAACATCAACCAAACCGTTAACCGCTCTGGATTTAGTAAAAGATGTAGAGGAAAATAAAGACTTTAAAGCATTAGTAGCAAAAGAAGATGAAATAATAAAAAAGAAAGCAGAAGATCGACTAAAAGAGTATGAACAAACAAGTGAAGATTCCAAGCTAAAAGCTAGATTAGAAAAAGAAATAAAAGAATCATTAGAAAAGTATGCACAAGAAAAAGAGCAAAAGATGAAAGAGCTTGCAATCAAAGAATAATTTTTTGGTGTAGATGGGGAGGGTGGATGTAAATTAGATACTAAAACAAAAAAAAAGGTTCATGCTCGCTTAGAAAAAGCAGTTAAAGATATATTAAAAAAATTGGCCTTAAGTAATAACCAAAAAGAACAAGAGCTCACCAAATTAAACAAGGAAATGGCAGAGAAAAGGAAAAAACTTAAAAGTGATATTCATAAAGCGGATTATGACAAAAGTAATTTAGTTAAATTTTTTGATTTATTTCTGCTCGCTAACTCTAAAGTTAACATTGGTAGTAGTGAGTACATTCCTCATTATGTTGAACAAATACTACTTTCCATTGCTTGGATGAATGGAAGCACTAAAGAAGATTTGCTTACCCTATACCAATCACTTCCTGAAAGTTGTTTTAATCTAGATAAGAGCGGAATCAAAGATTCGGGAATCAAAGATCCCACTAAACAAACGGCATGGATGCAAGAAAAATATTTAGAAAGCAGCTATACTACCCTAGTTAGCGATGTCATGAAATTAACTGCTACTGATCGTGCAAAGTATTTTCTAGCTCACCCTGATGATTTAACTTTTATGTCTTACGGTCGTCCAATGCTTGATCCTCAGGCGCTTCCTACTATTGGTTTTCAACAGGTGGATTTTGTTCATCCCGTAAGTAAAACTCCTGAACGTATGCCAGATTGTATGGAAATGGCGATCTTAAATAAAATGTTAAATGATTTAGCAGGAGGACCGGGAAATACTTTCAATGTCGCAACTTTAAAAGAGAATTTGAAAGAAATGGGATATCAAATGCATATAGGATTAGATAAATTTTTAGAGAAATATCCAAACCCTTCTCAAGTTAACGAAATCGCTGCCCATAAGATGTGGGCGGAGTTAGTTTCTGGACTTCCAGGAGTAAAGTATAATCCGATTCATCCTACTTTTGAAATAGTACCTACAGTAGGAAATGCTCTCGCGGTTTTTGGAGCACTTCTTTTTAACAGCAAACTTACTCCTCTTCCTGGTGATTTTATTGATTATGAAAAACTAGACCGTGATCGTGCAAAAAAAATGGATATGATTTGCAAAGTTTTATCGCGCAAAGACCGAGAAATTGGTTGGCAATTACGAGGTAAAGATGGGCGAGGAGTAGATGATAAGGAATTAAATGATGAGAGTAAGAATGAAACCAATTTGGTTTTAGAGTTTACAGTAAACAGACAATCTAAATACGACTGGGTAATTAATTCTGGACATTCTCAGGTGAATCCAAAGTTAAGTAGTAAAAACGACTTTCGAACAGGAGTTGGTAAAGAGATGGCGGAGCTGATATTAAAAGATAAAGGAAAGCTTTTTAAAGAAGGATCTGGACGACTCCTTTCATGGTTAATTACTTCAGACCTTAGTAATGATAAAGAAATTATATCAAAACTTAAAAGTGCCAATGCTACAACAATTGCACCCACCCATTATAGCGATTTTATTAATGGTATTCCTCTAGAAAGCGTTGATAATAAATTATTTGTTATTGGAGAATTCGCAGAGACTGCGTCCGCAGAGGAGGGGAATGTCTCTAAAGTAGACAAACTTAAAAGTAAAATCCCTCAAGATTTAGCTCCACAAAGAAGGCTTTATGCTACTCTAGCAGATCACTACTACTATCATAAAATCAAATCTGGAGCAATAGAGAGTAAAACTGATGATCCTAAGTATAAAGACAAAAAACCTCTTTTTACTCCAATAACTCTTCCCAAAAGCGATCTTCGAATTAAAGTTTTAGGTAGTAAATATGTATGGGAAGAAGGTGGTCTTGTTTTGGGAGATACAATTAAAAATCCAAATGGTAGTGATAAAAAAATGAATTTTAAAGATGCCGTTACCTACTGTTTAAGTTTAAATAAAACCCCTCTTCCAACTACTCAAGCAGAATTTGAAAGATTTGCTAGCGATAAAGCGAATAAACCTCCCTTTAATTTTTGTTATCTTCCAACAAGAGAAGAATATGAAATGTTTAGCAAAAAAATGAATGGTAATGGAAGTTATAAAGGAAACTATTTGCCACACTTTTTAGCAAATTTGTATGAAAGATGGTTTTGGTCGTCTTCTGTTCGCAATGCCTTTGAGGCCTACGTCTTCGATGGCAATAACGGCTTTGTTAGCAACTTCAAAAGGAATATTAGCAATTCTGTGCGCTGTGCATGCGCAGTTACCTGGCGTGGAAATTAAAAAGCGCTGCTTTTTATTGATTATTTTATCATGGCTCCTATATATTGGCCTTCAGCTTAGTTGTTAGTTACAATTTTGATCATTAGCTATCGAGTGCATAGCAAATTTATTCATGTCTTTTAATATAGAGTTTAATTTATCTCTAAGTTCTCTTGCTTGAATCAATTCATTAAATTCCTCTATTTCATATACATCAAATTCATCATTTTTATTTTTATTTCTATTTTCATTTTTATTTTCAAGAATTTTATTAGATTCAAGCAATTTTGAGGCAATGTCATTTATGATTTTCGAATCATCAATAATAATTTTCTTTTGATGAATGATGGCCATTTCGATATGGGCCAATGCCTCCATTAATTTCTTGATACTTCTTGAAAACTCTACTTCGAAGTCATTGATTTTACCCATAAAAATCACTCCCGCTTTTTATTCTATTTATTTTGATTGAGCAGTATTATATTCCAAAACAAAATAATATTTATTTAAATTTTTAATAGATGCTTTGTTTTTTTTAATTTTATATATATTTCAAATAGATAAATATTTGTTTGCAATTTAATGGTAACTAAAATATAAAAATAAACTGCCAACTTTTATTGGCACTTTTAATATTTTTAATATTTTAAATTCTTTTACAAGGAGTGAGTGTGTGAGTTTACACAAAAGAAGAGCAAAATTTTTAGTAGATTTCGATGGAGTATGGACAGATATTGCTGGTCAAGCAAAGTCAGTAGACAAAGCAAGAATAGAAGAATTAACCAATATAAGTGGATTTGAAACTTCGTTTATTGAAAAGTGTTTAATGCAAGTCCATACAAGGATTATGCAAACACCTCATCTGTTTGGTTGGCATAGTGATGGTCGAATTAGTGCATTTGCTGATGAAGATCCTTTCTTACTTCATAATGCTACAGTTGAAGGTGTAGGAATATTGGCCGTCGAAGGACCTTTACAATCGAAAGAGTGTTTAGGGTTAAAAAAGAGATTAGAAGAAAAAGGACATATAGATTTAGGAAAACTAGGTAGTGATATTTTTCACGTTGGATGCAATCGCTATTTAGCAGAATCAGGACATACTCCACTTCCTGGTGCTATGGATGCTTTAAGAGAGTTGAGTGATTTAGTAGATGTAGTTATTTGTACAAATTTTACAACCGATCTTGTTGCTTCAACTTTAAGTCGCCATGGTTTTCATTTACAAGCAGAAGATGGAACTTCTCGTTTAAAATTAAAAGGATTGGCCAGAAAAAATATGTTAACAGCTGATTCTCCTGAAGGTTCAAGACAAGCTGTGTTTGGTGATCGCTCTATTTGGATTGATCGTGGTCACTATAAATCAATAATATTAGAAGAAATGCCAGATGTTGTGGTAGGAGATGTTTTCTCTCTAGATTTAGCATTACCACTTGTTCTTCAGAGTGAAAATGAGGCATTAAAAGATTTAAATGCGTACTTAATGCTTACTCCTTTTAGTTCCTCTTGGGCCAAAGATTTAACTCAAAATAATAAAATACCTCAATTAAAATCAATTACTCATCCGAAAGAGTTAGTACAAATTGCCAACGCTTTGTCACTAGCGACAAGCTTATAATATCATAATAAATTTCTATTGGACCAATCTAGAGATATGCTTATAACATGCTTTTAGAAGAAATATTTTTAACAATATTTCAACAACATTTTTAACAATTAAACATGGAAGGTTTGTATGAAATTAATTGCAGTTATTCTTTTTGCATCACTTTTGATCTCATTTAATGTATTTGCATCAACTATAACAAATACCAACGTTACTTGTGATTCATTTAAAGTAGGGATTAACAATAAATTAGTAGAAGTACCAATAATTTTTGATGGTACTTTTGAAGAGATGCTAAAAGCACAACCAAATAATCTTAAAGCTACTTTTAGTGATAATAATAAGAAAGGATTTTTAAATTTAAAGGTAAGAATTATGAATTATAACTTATTCGATGAATATGTTAGAGAGAATGTAGGATTTGTTCCAACATCAACCAACGTAAAAATTTATAGTGTGAAAATGAATGTTACTTCTGATGACTATCTTGATATGAAGTCAATCGGGTGTGTTAGCACGCCAACTAAGGATACAATTAGATACTTGATTTGCAGAGAGGAAGAAAATAATCAATAATAAATCTTCGTAAGCAGTTTAAGCTTACATTTAGTTTCTTAACAGGCAGTAATATTAACCGCCAAACCTCCCTGAGATGTCTCTTTATATTTAGCTTTCATATCAAAACCCGTCTCTTTCATAGTCTTCATTACATTATCAAGAGAGACTGTGTGTTTGCCTTGACCGAGGATTGCAATGCGAGCAGCATTGATGGCCTTAACTGCTGCCATGGCATTTCTTTCAATACATGGAATTTGTACTTGTCCATCAACTGGGTCGCAGGTCAATCCCAAATTATGTTCCATGGCAATCTCAGCTGCATTTTCTATTTGCTCAGGAGTGCCACCAATTAACTCTGTAAGGCCTGCCGCCGCCATAGAACATGCAACTCCAATTTCTCCTTGGCAACCAACTTCTGCTCCAGAGATGGAAGCATTCATTTTGTATAAAATTCCTATAGTACCAGCAGTTAAAAAAAATCTTTTTACGTCATTAAAACCTGAAAAATTACAAAATGTTTCATAGTATTTTAATATGGCGGGAATAATTCCTGCGGCCCCATTTGTGGGAGCAGTAACTACTCGCCCTCCGGCCGCATTCTCTTCGTTAACAGCTAAAGCGTATAAATTTACCCAATCAATAATTCGTAGAGGATCTTTTATGGCCGACTCTGGATTAGAAGATAATTTTTGATGAAACTCTTTAGCTCGCCTTTTTACTTTCAATCGTCCGGGAAGCGTGCCTTCAGTATTTTTTCCTCGATGAATACAATCTTTCATTGTACCCCAGATTAATTTTATTTTTTCATCAATCCGTTCAGCACTACGAAGGGATAATTCATTTTGTAAGGCAATTTCACTGATACTTAATTTGTGTTTTGAACATAATTCCAATAATTCTGCAGCAGTAGTAAAGATAAAAGGAGGAATTTTCATAGTACCAGTTTTAATTTTGTCTTCTTCTGCTGATTTGTGACCAACGATAAATCCACCACCTATAGAGTAAAGAATTTTTTTATATAACAATTGATTAGCGCTATAAGCATAAAAAATTAATCCATTAGGATGGTAAGGTAAAAATGTTTCTTTAAAAATTAAATCAGTATTATAGTTAAAAGTGATAAATCTTTCTTTGTTTAAATGTATTTTGTTTTCATTAAGACAAGTATTAAAATATTTTGATATATCTTGAGGGTCAGTTCGCTCTGGAACCTCTCCATTAAGACCTGCAATGATTGCTTTATCAGTACTATGACCTTTTCCTGTTAGAGAGAGCGAGCCATATAGTTCAATTTGAATTTTATCTACATTAGTAAAGTGTTGGTATTTTTTTAATTTCTCTAAAAAAAAATTTGCCGCTCTCATTGGCCCTACTGTATGAGAACTGGATGGACCAATTCCAATATTAAACAAATTAAATATTGATAAGATCATATTGTTATTTCCATATTAAACTAAAATTGAACAGTCATACTTGTGCCAGTTAAGGTGTCACTTGTTGCATCTATAGTGGCAACAGTACTTGCTGAACCAGAGTATTTGTAATAGAAATTAAAACTTGAATAATTTACAGCTATATTTATAAAAGTGTAAGTAGTACTACTACAAAGGGTATCAGTTCCCCAATAAAAAGCACCATTAGTTGATGTTAGATGTACAGATATAGAATTTGCAGAGGTAACATCGCTATCATAAGAATCTTTTAATTTTACCGTAAAAGGTCCTATGCAAGTATTTGTCGTTCCAGATGTTACACCACTAACTGCTAATTTAGTTGCAATACCTGTTACATTAAGTGGTAGTGTTGCACTTACAAGGCCTGCCATAGCAGCAGTAAGAACGACATTGGGATCTTTTGTACTTTTTTTAAAGTAAATATTATTAATACTGCTTGTTCCACTTGCGATTGTTGTTTGAGTGATTGCAGCGGAGCTGCAGTCAGAAGTAGTATAAAAATAACCATCTTGAGTTCCACTATGACTTAATGTCACTGTGGAATTTGCAGTTACATTAATAAATAAAGCAATAGAATCATTAACACTTATGGTGTAGGGACCTAAACAGCTTGAGGCCTGGCCGAGAGAAGTTCCGGCCATTGATAATTTATATGCAACTCCAGGAGGAGAAACAGTGTTATGAGCAAGAAAAATATCAGTGTTTACAGTTCCTGCAAAAACCTTTGCACTACTGCTCCCAGTAGCGCTCCCATTAATGAGTCCATTGGGAAAATCGTAATCAATCATCCAAGGAGATGAGTCTGTGCAGTTGCTATGTTCATAGGCCTTAATTCTTACTCCCAATCTGCTAGTAGATGTTTTTCCTATCGGTATTTTTACTAGAGTAGAGGTGTCCGATGTAGTACTGTCTAATGTAGTGATGGAGGTAGCATTTATACAAAGACTTTCAATTACTGGAGTATAAGGCATAGAGATTGAATTTGTTTTAAAGACAGGATAACCTGGAACTTGGATTTTATAAGAGGCCGATGCTCCTTTATTTGTACCATTACAATTCCCATTGGCAGATACACTACTTATATTTTTACAAGTAATTATTCTTAAGGGTTTAAATTGGCCATCATTAGGAGACAAGTATTCTGGTGGAGCAAAATTCGAATCAGCACATTTTTGTGTGGATATGTCTATTCTTACGGCAGTATCTTTTCCTTGCAAAAATTGTTGGCCAACTCCACAAAAAACATTTCCTAGTAGCGAGGCCGCAGTCCATCCCACCGCCGGGAATACCCATTCACCATTATTTAAAATAATAGATTCTTGATTAGATTGATCGTTAAAGAGTAACGAGAAGGTCTCACCAAGATTTCCTCCCTCTCCCCAAATTGCAAGCCCTCCTGGAAAAGATGGATGAAATGCTTTTAATGCTTTTAAATCTTTTTTTTGAGCTGATGAAGAGGATAAATAAGATGAAGATGATGAATAGAAAGATACTTTTGAATAATCATTATCTGTTGAATTTTCTTTTCCACAGGAAAAAAGAAAAGCTAGAGATAATACAACAGAAATTATCAAGAATAATTTATTTGTCATATATTAAAAGTATAACGTCTCGAGATGGTTCGGCAATATTAAAAGTATTCATTCTTTTTAATGGCAAATTGAGTGATTTTTCGATGAAGTAAGCTTCGCTCTATATCTAAAACTTTGGCGGCCAAAGTAATGTTACCATTGGCCTGTTTTAAGATATTGATTAGAAATTTTCTTTCACTTGCATCTTTAAAGCTTTTTAATGTTTGCTTAAGAGTGTTGTTACCATTGTTATTAGAATCTTTTTCTGAAGTTAAGTTTTCTTCTCCAATACTATTTTCTTGATCTCTTATTTTTTCGGTGGCCCGTTGATATATATCTTGAGGAATATCGCCAATATCTATAATATTTTGAGATAAGATTACCATCCTTTCGACAATATTTTTTAGTTCTCTCACATTACCAGGCCATGGGTAGCGTTTTAGTATGTTAATAACATCAGCAGAAATCTCTTTATCATTTAAACCATATTTCTTGCTAAAATTTTTTGTAAAAAAAGTAAATAAGGCAGCGATATCATCACGCCTCTCTCTAAGAGGAGGAGAAATTATAGGAATAACATTTATTCGATAAAAGAGGTCTTCTCTAAAAGTTTTTTCTTCAACCATCTTTTGTAAATCTCTATGAGTGGCGGCAATTACTCGTACATCAATTTTTATACTGGCATTTGATCCAATTTTTTGAATCTCTTGATTATTAAGACAGCGAAGTAGTTTTGATTGCGCCTGTAGTGACATATCTCCAATTTCATCTAAAAAAATAGTTCCATGATTGGCCTCTTCAAAAAAGCCACTTTTATTAGTGTAGGCACCAGTAAATGCTCCTTTAACATAACCAAAAAATTCACTTTCAACTAAAGTTTCTGGTATGGCCGAACAATTTACTTTTACAAAGGCGGAGTTTTTTCTATAACTATTTTGATGAATCATTTGTGCTAATAACTCTTTTCCTGTACCACTTTCTCCTTGAATAAGTATGGTTGAATCTGTTGGTGCTACTTGCATGATGGTTTGTTTTATCTTAATAAAATTTTTATCTTCACCTATTAGTGGTATACCACTATATTCATCATCAAAAAGTTTTTTTAATTTGTTAATTTGCTTTATGGTGTTTCTATTTTCTAAAGCTTTATCTATGGTCACTAATAATTTTTCAACAGAAATGGGTTTTTCTAAAAAATCATAAGCACCTTCTTTAATAGTTCTGGCAGCATCACTTGAAGAAGCATTACCAGACATAAATACCACTGTAGTACCTAAATCTTCTTGTTTCATTTTTTGAAACAATTGAATTCCATCCACATAATTTTTACTATCTTCAGCGCCTAATTTTATGTCAAATAAGGCCAGATCAATTTTTCTCTCACATAAGATATTTAGCGCTTCCGATGCCTCTTTTGCTAAAAAAACATTGGTATAATTGTTATTTAACAGAGTCATTTTGAGAGATTGTCTGATATTAACCTCATCATCTACAATTAAAATATTTGATTTATGCATTGTTTGTTTACTCCATTATTTTACTAGTAGCTTTACTAGTATCTTTTAATTTAAGAACATACTGGCAATTTAATTAAAAATCCTGCACCACCATGATCCATTTGCAGACAACTAATTTCCCCATGATGTTCAAGAACAATTGTTTGTACTATTTTTAGTCCGAGTCCCATGTGACCTGTTTCTTTTTTGGTAGTGTAATGCATTTTAAATATATTTTCTCTCTCTGACAAAGGAATACTCTTACCAGTATTTGTAATATGAATTTCTAATTCTTGTTGTTGTTTGGATTGGATACTATCAATATCATTGTGGGTATCTGAGGGGGAGGAAGAAGCAGTGTCGGAAAAAACATCAGATTGTATTAAATTTAATTTAATATTTATATCTATTTTTGTGCTCTTATTTGCCTCTTGAGCGTTGTTAATTAAATTTATTAAAACTTGTCTAAATATTGAAGTATCTAATTCTATTATAAGACCTGAAGATAAAGAAGGGGAAGAGGTTTTATCAAATGACAACGTTACATCCTCCCAAACATCCTTATAATTTTTTATAAATTCATTTAAATAATCTATAAAATTAATTTTTTGTAATTCTGATTTAGGCAATTTGGAAAAAGAGGAAAAAGAGTGTAACATCTTTTTTAATTTACTTAATTCTTCTAACACAATTTTAGAAGTTTCTTTAAGATCACTTGGATTTATTTTTATATCAGAATTTTCAGAATTATTTAAAGAATGAAGTAAATTACTAATCATCATTTCAATAGGAGTGAGTGGATTTTTAATTTCATGGGCCATCATTCTGGCCACCTCTTTTAATTCATGTAGGTGTTCTAAGCGCGATAGACGTTTACTTTGATTTATATTTTCATTCAAAAGGCGCTTATAGCTCTTTGATATTTTCATACTTAGATATAAAGACAAACAAAGCGCCATAATTATTGAAACAGTGGCACCAATAACAAAATAAGTTAAAAAGCTTCTTTTTAATGCAGATTTATTTATATCAAAACTATCTAATAATTTAATCTCATTTATGATTTGATAGAATCGATCACGATAGTTAAGAGTTTTATCAGGGTGCAGGTCGCGAAGTAATTTTAAGTCTTGCTGTGATTCTTTTAATAGTGAAATTGTATCTTTATGTATCTTAAAATTTAATGTTGAATCTAAAATTTCATCTAAAAAAATATAAGTTACTATCATTGGTAAAAATGATAGTAAGATTATTGAAATCAGAAGATATATTTTTACTTTGTGGTTACTTAGTTTCATTTACTTCATTTTATTGCTTTTAAAAATTTTTTCACATCATCTATAGTATTACCAACACAGAGTGAATTTTTTAAGCTTGGATATAAAAATCCTTCTTCTTCTAAGAAATACAAATGCTTCAAAAAGTGATCATAAAAACCAGCTATATTTAAAATAAAAGAGGGTTTTTGATGATATTTTAGCTGATACCAAGTAAGTGTTTCGCAAAGTTCATCTAAAGTTCCAAGTCCTCCTGGCAAGATTAAGAAAGCATCAGACATGTTATACATTAAGCTTTTTCTCTCATGCATATCTTTTACAATATGTAATTTGGTAATATTTTTATGTGCCACCTCCAAATCTACAATTGATTGAGGAATTACTCCATAAACATTACCTCCTTGATGTAACATTCTATCTGCTACTTCAGTCATTATTCCAATGCTACCACCTCCGTAAACTAGATTCCATTTCTCTTGTATTAAAAGATCCGCCACTTGCTTGGCAGACTCTGTATATTGAGTATTTTTACCTTTTTTAGAGCCACAAAAGATACATAAAGATTTGGGCGAATTCATATTATTTATATTCCCATCAATTTTCATTTTCATTTTCATATTTGTAATTACCTCTTAAAGTAGATAAGATATTCTAAATTTCCTTCTTTGCCTCGAATAGGAGAAATAATATCTCCCATAACATTATAATTATTTTCTTTACACCATGTTTTAAATTCTCGCAGTGAAGTTTCAACTAAATTAATATTTTTAACGATACCTTTTTTGTTTAAATTATTTTTTCCTACTTCAAATTGGGGCTTAAATAAAACAATTACTTTTCCATTTTCTTTAACAAGTGAAAAAATATTTTTTAATACCTTGGTTATGGAAATAAATGATAGGTCAGCGACCGCTAAATCAACTAATCCATCGATCATATCTACACTTATATCTTTAATACTTATCCCTTCAAAGTTTATCACCTTAGGATTGGCCAGTAACTTTGGATCGAGTTGCCCATGACCAACATCAATTGTATATGCTTTGGCAACACCAATAGAGAGCAGATAATCTGTAAAGCCTCCAGTTCCTGCTCCAATATCAGCGATAACACTTCCTTGCAGTTCATCTTTTAACTCAAAATATTCTATTGCTCTTTGAATTTTTTTGGCACCTCTGCCAACGAAGTGATGGTGATCTAGAATTTCTATTTGTGATTTTTCATTTATAATATCTATTATAGGAGTTGAAGCACGCTCAACACATTTTCCTCTATAATAGACAAGACCATTGTTAATTAATTCTTGCACTTTATTTCGAGTAAGATTCAAGTGAGGGAAAAACTCAAGTATAATTTTATCTATTCGTTTAGTAGCAGGTGTTGATGTAGTTGATATAGTGGGTCTGGTTGATTTGGTCGATTTGGTTGACTGATTCATTATGGTAAAGGTAAACTCCAAAAACTTTATAATTTTTTATTTATATTTTTTCAAATCTACTATTTTTTTTCCATAGAATCAAATTTAATTACATAGGAAATCCCTTTCCGGTGTGATGTTTCTCAAAAAAATATTTTAGTAAAATTATATTTTTTGTTGATTTCTAGGAGCTTAAAATGAATGGTAAAATTGTCAGTAATTAAAGATTTATTTTGAAGAAGAAATTAATTAGAGATTGTTTTATGAGATATATTACTTTGTGTTTTTTTTGTTTTTTTGTATATACTACATTTGTATATACTACAAAAGTTTTTAAAAAAGGATGATAATTGTGAATATAATGAGACTATTTTTATTTATACATCCCTTTCTTCTTCTTTTTATATCTGCGAATGCCTATTGCTATCTTAATGTTGAGATTAATAAAGAAAGTGGCCGCATATACATGCAAGATGAAAGTTGTGAATTAATTATTTATCATCTTAGTAAATTAATCAATAATGAAGATGCCAGTAATACTTTAAAAAAAACATGCAGTTCATTTAATGATAAAAAAAGTGTTAAAGAAAGTGGTAAATTAATTTATCAAATAGATTTAACAAATTTATTATCTAAAGATATTAGAGAATTACTGCTTGAAAACAATGATCCCAGACGAAGTTTAAATTGTTGGAATGCAGTTTTATATTTTAATAAGATAATTAAGTCTATCCATTACACTGATGGAGAAGAATTTTCCTACATAATTAATTCTCCTTTATGTAAAGAACTAGATGCTAATAAAGAACCATTAGATCCATTACTTCCAGGTGATATTGGAGTAGTTGCATATCAATCGGGAAGAAAAATTGAGCAACAACATGCTTTTATATATTTAAATGATGATTTTGTTTTTCAAAAAGATGGACCTGAAGGTAAGTGGGAACTAACTGATATAGTTGGAGCATTACTTGGATATAAGAGTAAAGTTGCAGGTGCAATTAGTGGTGCTAGAGAAAAACAAAAAAAAGATGAAAAGAAATTAGACATGAAAAAAGTTAGTGAGATTAATCGAGACACTTTAAATAAATATCGAGTACAATCTTTATTTAATTTTTATCGTTGTATTTCTTTAGATGAATATCTAAAAACTAAAAAACCATCAAAAGAAGCAATGACATTATTAGAAACAATTGAAAAAGAGGAGTGTGCTTTAAATAAATTAGCAAAAACAAATATGTTAAATGAGCACTCAATAAAACAGATACAAAAAATTTTAACAATAGTTAATGCTATTATTGAAAAATTTAGTGAGAATCAAAATAAATTAAAAGAAGATGATAAATTAATTTATGAAATGATTTTAAAGCGAATTACTTCAATGAATTTAGAATTAGAGGCCGTTGCAAAATCTGCAACAATTAAAGAAAATAAAAATTAAATGAGATATAGGCCTTCAATAATTTTATTATAGTTAGTAGGTGTAATAATAATTAATTCGGCATTTATAAATCTTTTTTTAAATTCTTCTAACCCTTTTGAATTCTTCTTTCTTCCAGATTTTATTTCGATAGCAAATATTTTTTTTGCAAATTTATAAACGAAATCAACTTCGAAATTTTTTTCTCTCCAATAATATATTTCACCAGGTAATTTGATTAATTCTGCCCCTATCATTAATTCAAAACATCTACCTTTTTCAGATTCGTCCATAGATGCATCTAAAGTGGTACTATATAATGCTGGACAAAGAGGCAATATTTTTGGAGAAGATGATTTACTAAGAATTTTTTTATTTGAAAATTTAAATAACTGTTTTACAAGGTATGCTCCCTCTAATAGTTCAAGATAGTATTTTATTAAATCAGTATTTCCTTTGTCTTGTAATTGTCCTAATAGTTTTGTGTAACTTATTTCTTGGGCGGGATAAGAACATACTAGATCAAAACATTGTTTAAAAAGAGCAGGAGATTTAACTCTAGAAATTTGTAATATATCTTTTCCAATAACTGGAGCTATTATTGATTCCTTAAGATAATTTAACCAATGTAATTTATTTTTTATTAAAGGATAACTTCCAGGATATCCTCCGTATAATAAAAAATCATCAAAAGTCAATTTGAAGGCCTCTTTGCTTTGGATATAACTCCAATGATATGCACGATGAAGATAGTATCTTCCTGTTAAACTCTCGCTCAGACCTTTTTGTAATCCTAAAGAACTAGATCCAAGAACAATTAATTTTATATTGCTATTTTTTTTTATTTTTTGATCGTCCCATAATTTTTTAACAGTCTCTGACCAATTTTCAACTTTTTGAATTTCGTCGATTACTAGTAAACAATTTACACATTTGTTTAAAGCATGAGTCCATTGTTCTAATATCCAACTTGAATGTTGAGGCAAATCTCCGTCTGCTGAGGCATAATGATAGCGTGATTCTTTCATAGTATTTAAAATTTGCCAAATACCGGTAGTTTTTCCAACCTGTCTAGGTCCAATCAACACTTGAATTAAATGTGGGATTTCTTCTAAAGCATGAGTAAGAGGAAGTACGAACGAGCATCTAACCTTATTATTTTTTTTCATTTTGCAATGTCCATCTAGTAAAAATAATAGATATATCTAGTAAAAATAATAGATATATATAGTATTTGTCAATTTAATTTAATAACAGGCAAACAGAAGATAATAAAACCAAATAAAGAATGAGGATATTTTTATTCTGAGGATATATTCTTAGCTTTTAATTTTCTTCATCTTTGTTTACAATAAACGATCTAAATGTAAAATTTATGTAAAAGTTTGTTATTTATTCCCCCTAAAAATGGCCAAAAGATGTTGAATATTCGGGGGAAAACAAGCTAATATAATATAATTAATCATATTAAATAATGAAAAAAGTGCAAAGTGTTTAATGCACTAACTATGAGAGTAGTATGAAAAGATCATTACTTACAAACTTAATACAATGGAAAAATTCCCCTCATGATATGAGAAAACCTCTTATTTTAAGAGGTGCCAGACAGGTTGGAAAATCTTGGCTTGTAAGAGAGTTTGCTAAAAAATTTGATTCGTTTATTGAAATAAATTTTGAAAGAGAAAAGTCTAAACAAAAAATATTTGAGGGTGATTTAGATCCTAAAAGAATTATAAGAGACCTAACACATATTTATAAACAAAATATTGATAAAAATACTCTTATATTTTTTGATGAGATACAAGAGTGTTTACCGGCCATAGAGGCCTTGAGATATTTTTATGAAGAAACGCCATCAATTCCTATTGTGGCCGCTGGTTCGTTATTGGATTTTGCTCTTGAAGCAAAAGGTATTTCTGTTGGCCGAGTAACTTTTAGATATTTATATCCAATGACATTTAAAGAATTTTTAGAGGCCGATGGACATCAAAAATACGTAGAACTACTTGAAGAAATTGTAAGCGATATCAAAGAGGCAAAAAACAATCCTAAATCTAAAAAGGAACATGATTTATTAAGTATTACTCTTCATAAGAAATTACTTACTCATTTAAGTGAATATTTGGCGGTAGGAGGAATGCCAGCATCAGTAAATGCTTGGTTAAAATATAGAAATATCGATAGATGTAAAGAGGTTTTGGACGATTTAGTTAATACATACAGACAGGATTTTCATAAATATACTAAGAAAAATACAATTCCTTATGTAGGAATGGTCTTTGATAATATTCCTAATTTATTGGCCAGAAAATTTGTGTATGCTCATATTTCAAAAGAACATCGAAGTAGAGAATTAGCAAATGCTCTGGATCTTTTAAAGAAAGCAGGAATTGTACATTTAATTAATCATACTTCAGCAAATGGAATACCGTTGTCCGCTGAAGAGAATAAATCACTATTTAAAGTAATATTACTGGATGTGGCCTTAGCACAAACAATTTTAGGAGAAGATACTGCTGAATGGATTTTAAATAGAGATAAAGCATATATTAATAAAGGCCAAATAATTGAGGCCTTTGTAGGTCAAGAGATAGTTGGGTATAGCTTACCTTCTTCAGAGGCAAAACTTCACTATTGGGTAAGAGAAAAAACAGGAAGTATGGCGGAATTAGATTATATAATTTCACAAAAAAGAAAAGTTATACCTATTGAGGTAAAAAGTGGATCAAGTGGAAAAGAAAAAAGTTTAAAACTTTTTTTAAGTGAAAAAAAGAGTTTATCATATGGAGTATTTTTTTCTTCTTCAAATTTTAATGACAAAGTAAAAAATGAAATAAATAAAGAAGAAGTGAGGATTTTAAATTTGCCAATATATGCAACCTCTGCCTTTTTAAACGTAGAATTATCAAATTAAAAAATATTTGTAACTAATTAGCTTTTAATTTTTTTCATCTCAGGATCATAGAGTGGTTTTAATGAAACAATGGCAGGAATCATTTTATCAGAGACTTCAACTTCCCATTTTCCACTAGCTAAATATTTAGCATCAACGATGGCCGGTTTACCGTCAGCGTCCACATCCATACTTCCCTCGATCATGGCCAGTCCAACAGCTGCTCCAAGTGTATGTCCATATGATCCCGCCCTTACGTAACCAACACGCTTACCATTATGATATATAACCTCAGCGTGATATAACATTTGTTCTGGGTCTTGTAAGAGCACTTGAACAAGACGTCTTGTCATTGGTCCTGCTGCCTTTTGCTTTATGGCCTCATCTTTTCCTATGAAGTTAATGGGTTTTTTAAGATCCACTGCAAAGCCTAATCCTGTTTCATAAGCATTGTCGGTGTTGTCTATATCGTGACCATAATCACGGTAACCTTTTTCCATTCTTAAACTTGCAAGTGCTTTAAGACCAGCATGTCTTAATCCAAATTTTTTGCCAGCCTCAACTATGCGATCATAAACATCAACTGCTTGTTCAGCTGGAATGTAAAGCTCGTAACCTAATTCTCCAACATAGGTAATTCTAATTAAAAGCACGCGAGCGAGTCCTAAATCAATTTCCCGAGCAGTTCTAAAGGGGAAAGCTTCATTTGATAGATCCATAGTTGTTAATGTTTGCAGAAGCTCTCTAGAGTGTGGTCCTTGAATATTTATTTGACCATATCCACTTGTAACATCGGTAACAAATGCATAATCATTTTCAGCAATGTGTTTTTTAATCCAATGCTCGCCATGTCTGTGCATTGTATCTGTAATAACTACTAAAAATTTTTCTTCATTTAATTTTGTAACAGTAAGGTCCGCCTCAAGTTTTCCCTCTCGATTTAGCCATTGTGTATAGGTAATCATCCCACTTTCACCATTTACACTATTTGCTGATATTGTATCTAGTATTCTACCAGCATCGCGGCCTTGCACTAAAAATTTAGACATGAAAGACATATCCATTAAGATCACCCCATTTCTAGCAGCATCATGCTCTTCTTTCCACCAAGGAAACCAATGTTGTTTTCCCCATGAAAGTTTATCAACTTTTGCCTCATGGCCGGCCGGTGCATACCAATCAGCTCCCTCCCAACCACTTACATCTCTAAAATATGCACCTTGAGCGGCCAAGCGATCATGGAATGGTGATTTCTTAGCATTACGGGCAGTCACAAGAGACATTGTAGGGTAGTGACAACGGTAAACAAGGCCTAGAGATTCAACAGTTCTTAAACGTCTATACTCTGGGTTTGATTGGTAAGAGTGAAGTCTATCAATATTAAAACCAGTTACATCAACATCAGCAATACCATTCATTATCCAATGGGCCATTATTCTTCCTAGTCCTCCACCTGTTAAAATGCCTATGGAGTTTAATCCAGCGGCCACAAAATAATTTTTAAGTTCTGGAGCTTCTCCTACTACAGGACGAAGATCGGGGGTAAAACTTTCAGGTCCACAAAAAAACTTTTTAAGACCAGTGTTTGCAGGAATATCAAGTCGGCCTAAGGCCTTCTCAAGGTAAGGAGTCATACGATTCCAATCAGGGTTAATTTCTCCGAATGAAAAATTATTGGGAATACCTTCAATCTTCCAAGGAGCACAGATTGGCTCAAACAGGCCAACCATCAAACCACCCATCTCTTGTCTGTAGTAACCATATGAACTAGGGTCTTCTAATACTGGCATATTTTCTGGAAGGTAATTTAAATCCTCTGTAATAAGATAATAGTGTTCAGCGGCCTGAGCAGGAATATTTACTCCATGAGCATCACCCAACTGGCGTGCCCACATTCCGGCACAATTTACCACATATTCTGCTTCAATATTTCCATAAGGAGTTTGTACTCCACTAACTTTTTTTCCTTTCTTTAAGATACCAGTCGCAAGGACTCCCTCTATAATTGTCGCCCCTTGCATGCGCGCACCTTTTGCTAGCGCCATAGTTACGTCAACAGGATTTACTCTTCCGTCTTCTTTAACGTAAAAACCTGCTTTAATATCTTTAATATTTGCTAGAGGGAAAAGTTCTTTTACATTTGCAGGAGAGATCTCTTGAACGTCTACGCCACAAAAGCGGTTAAATGCAGAGACTCTTCGATACTCTTCAAGGCGATCATTATCTGTGGCCACTTCAATAAAACCTATAGGAGAAAATCCAGTGGATTGACCAGTTTCTTTTTCCAGGCGTGCAAAGAGTGAGCGAGTATATTTTCTCATCTCAGTTGAAACCTCTGAAGTTGAACCAAATGTAACCATAAGACCTGCCGCATGCCAGGTAGTTCCTGAAGTAATCTTATCACGCTCTAATAAAACAACATCTTTCCAGCCCATCTGAGCAAGGTGGTAAGCAACGCTACAACCAATCACTCCTCCTCCAATAACAACAACTCGTGCATGTTTTGGGATTGAAATATTATTATTCATAGTAGTAGTCGAATTCCCTGTGGGCGAAGTAGGATTGTTCATGAAGTTTTTTCTCCTTAATGAAAAAATGAAAATTTTTGAATAAAATTTTTGAATAAATTTTTTTATAGCTTTTTTAAAAAATTAAGATAACTTTTTTTATATAAAAGTACTAGTACCAATTTGATGGCCGGAGAGGTCATGAGGTTATTTAGATAGTAGTAGAAAGTAAGGTAGTAGATAGAAAGTGCGATAATAGAAAGTAAGAAAGTAGGAGCAACATGAACAAAATGATTTTTCAATTTTCATTATATGGTTTTTTAAAGAATCTACGTTTCTTCGAGGCATTTCTGCTCTTATTCTTAAAAGAAAAAGGATTATCTTTCACCCAAATAGGTTTTTTGTTTGCCTTCAAAGAAGTTTTAGTAAACGTTATCAATATTCCCACTGGAGCAGTGGCAGATATTTATGGGCGCAAAAAATCTTTAATATTTGCCTTATCATCGTATGTAATTTCATTCTTAATTTTTTCTTATTCAAATTCATTTGCCATGCTTTATCTGGCATTTTTTCTTTTTGGTATTGGGGAATCTTTTAGGGCCGGAACTCATAAGGCCATGATCTTTGATTACTTACGAATGGAAAATAGGTTGAAAGATAAAACACTTGTTTATGGAGAAACAAGATCGTGGTCACAAAGAGGTAGCGCTGTTTCTGTATTAATTGGGGCCGCCATTGTTTATTTTGGGTCTGGATATAAAAATATTTTTCTTTATAGTATAATCCCTTATCTAGCAGGCGTAATAAATATTATGCTTTACCCCTCTTACTTAGATAAAAAAAATGAAACTGGCAGCTCCCTAAAAGAAATCTTTCGTCACTTAATTAAGACCATGAAAAAATGTTGGCAATCAATTGAATTGCGACATCTGATATTGCAATCAACTCTTTATGAAGGACAATATCGCTCAGTAAAAGATTATTTGCAAATTCTAATTGGAACTTTGGCGATCTCACTTCCATTTTTTTTAAAAGAAGCGCCAGAGAGAAAAACAGCTATTTTCATTGCAATTATTTATTTTGCTCTCTACATTCTTTCTAGTTATGCTTCAAAGTTTTCTCATAAGTTTTTAGAATTTTTTAATAGTGAAAAGGCCGCCATAAGAACGATTATGCTTATAACCGCCGTTCTTTTACTTATTAGTTCTGTTGGTGTTTTTATAAATTTAACTTGGATTTCAGTACTATCTTTCATTTTTATCTTTAACCTACAAAATATTATGAGACCTATCATGACTGCTCAATATGATAATTTATCATTAAGTGAAGAACAAGCAACTGTTCTTTCTGTAGAGTCGCAGGCCAATTCAGTTGGAATTTTTTTTCTAGCACCTATATTAGGATATCTCGCCGATCATTACAGTTTGGCGTATGCTTTTTTATTATGTGCGCTTGTTCTTTTAATTTATCTTTCTACCACAACTTCAACTGCTATATTCAAGCGCCAAACGAAAGACAGTCCTGTCCTGTGAATGTGCTATACTACTCTTAAGTATTATCATAGTAGATTTCTAAAGTAAGTTCATCGCTAGTCACCTTTGAAAAATATTTGGTTTCGCGCCAGCGACTAGCAAAAACATTATGGATATATTTAATTTATGATTTCTAAAGAATTTAATAAACTATCCTCTCTATTAATTTCCAATATACAACGTTTCAGCATTCATGATGGACCAGGAATTCGGACAGTAATTTTTCTTTCTGGTTGCAATCTTAAATGTAAATGGTGTCATAATCCAGAATTACAGGATAAAAAAATCAATTTGGAATTTAGTAGCGATAAGTGCTCACCTCTATGTTCACGGCCATGTTTAAAAGCATGCAAGAATAATTCCCTTGAGAGCAGTTTTAGTCTAGGTGGCGACCCCTCTAAGGCCAAAAAGCCTTCAGGATCACCACTGCCAGCGCTATCGTACAGGCGTCGTGAAGATAAGAAACAAGATGAGAATAATCAATGTGCTTCAGCTCCTTGGGTAGAACTTGATAGAGATAGTTGTAAATTATGTATGTCTTGTGTGGATGCTTGCCCTTATCAAGCACTAAGAGCAATTGGATATCAAATAACTTCTGAAAAGTTGCTGCAAGAAATTTTAAAAGATAAAAATTATTTTGATTCAACAAAAGGAGGAGTTACCCTTTCAGGAGGCGAACCTCTGTTGCAAGCGGAGGCCGTTGCAGAATTTCTACGCATTTCTCATAATGCCGGAATTCATACTATGGTTGAGACTGCGGGAAACGTAAATTGGGACGCCTTTGAATTGGTGTTACCCTATGTAGATAAATTTTTTTTCGACATAAAAGTAGTAGGAGATGAATTCCATCAAGAACTAACAGGTGTTAAGACTCAAATTATTCATCAAAATATTGAAAAATTATTGAAGAAAGGAGTTGATGTTTCCTTTCGGATGGTAATTGTTCCGGAATATAACAATAAAAATTTAATGGAAGTGGCAAAGTTTCTACAATCTTTTAATATTAACACTTTTACCTTATTGAAGTATCAATCCCTTGGGGAATCGAAACTTAAAAATATTGAAAACAAGCATAAGCAAAAAGCATTAAACATTACTGATCAAGATAGTATAAATGCGATTGAATCGGCGGATAAATTTTTTAGGTATTTGGGATTTGAAATTATCCGCTATGATAATAAAAATCGGCATGAAAGAAAAACATTTACTGCTCGAGTGTTAAGATTAAGAGAAGCTGTTCGTACAACGCCTTTTAGTATATGTATTGAAAGAAGTAATCTCTTAACTGATTATATGAAAAGAAGCAAGGCCAAATCCAAAGAAATAATTCGGGCAGAAGGGCTTAATTATGTAATGAGGAATCGCAGTTGTAAAATAAATACAGATGAATTATTAGTAGGAAATTTTACAAAAAATCGTGTTGGTGGACATCTCTATATGGATTATCATGGCCTTAGTTTCATTGGGGAAATGTTTACAATAGATAAGCGAAAAGTTAATCCATTACAGATATCGTGGTCAGATAAGCTGACTTATTATACTAAATTATTACCTTATTGGTTATTTCGCAATAGTAATGTGAAATGTAATGGACCCTGGCAATTTTTAAAATTTACTTATGGACAATTTTTTGGAAACAGTTATGTCACTCCTCTAGTTGCTTCTGTTGCTCATTTCGTTCCCAATTTTAAAAAATTATTGACCTTAGGTACTGATGGCATAATCGAGGAGGCACGT
>JADGAM010000049.1 GCA_015232015.1 Oligoflexia bacterium
GATAGTTTATTGCTTGCGGACACTCATTAGGCACTTTAGCATTTCTTATCTCCATAATTCTCTTGTCATTTTCAATCTTCAAACCACTAATCGTTGTTGAAGCTATTTTCAATTTTTCATTTAAAGCAATCCCATCTCTATTTAATTTCTCAACTTCTAAATTGCACTGCTCGGTTTTTACTTTTAAAGTATCAAAGGAAGATGCAAGGGCGGCATTTTGAGCTATTGCTTTATCAACATTGGTCTGCAATTTATCGTTGGTGAGCTTGAAATATCCCACAACTACCAGAAGAGCAGTTATTGTTATATAAGGCCAAAATCTTTTTAATACTTCTAAAAGGATCAACATACTACGCTCCTTCTTTTAAAGTTGTATTTGCTAATTCAGTGATCCTCTCTCTACTTTTACTAAAAGCACTCACACCAAGTATTGCACCCATTGATATATGAAACAGCCCTGCTCCTGCAAGAGTCAGTGGTTGCCATTGTACAATTGCTTGATGATTTAACGACATTATGAGCGCCCAAAATATTGGAGCAATAATAAAATCAAACAAACAAATAGCAATATATGTAACGGCCATTCTTGTACGCCATCTTTGAAATAAAGAATAACTTCCATTACTATTTGATTTACTTTCTTTGCTCATACTTAAACCTTCTTTTTATACTCATCTAAGGTTAATATTTCCAAGGCATATACTTTCCTGGGTTGAAATATTGTTAAATCTTCTCTTCTCATTTTTGGATCAAAACTTATATGGCACCAACTACCAAACTCATGAATAATTTGATCATATTTAAGAGTTGATTCTGAAAGTTTTTTACAAATTTCATAAGGACTTCCAAAATCAGGACAAGTAAAATCAATAGCAAACCCATTGATATGGGCCGATGAAGATGCTCCTCCAATCACAAAATTTAATTTATTCACCCTTAACCAAGAACTTACTTTTATAGATTTATCTCCGAGAATGTTTCTAACAATCTCCATAGATTTTGCTGCCTCAATCATGTTTTTTAATTGAACATCACTAGGTTTATTAGAAATGTTTTTTCTAATCGCTGTTTCCGAAAATAGCGCTTCTTCAAGTGTAAAATGAGTTGATAAATTCATTTAGTATTTCTCCGATTGGTCTACAAATAGTAATAATTAAGTAAGCAAAACTGATGCCAAAAAAAATTATTTAATAAACAAAGAATTAAAGAGATAGGGCCTTGTTAGTTGTCTAATTTTTAGACAACTGAAAAAAATAAGATAGATCAAATATAGATTTGATTCTGAAATGAAAAATTTCATGCTAGAAAATTTAGTAAAAAAAGTGAAGAAATCTTTTAAAAATCAAAATTAATATTAATATTAATATTAATATTAATGAGAAAAAATCTTTTTGATATCTATTTTCTTTCTGTAATATAACAAGGCAATCACATGAAAACATGAGAAGCTTAAAGCAAATATCCAAACATATTTATATGGATATAAACCACAATAACTAGCAATAAATGTAGCAAGGGCAACCATAACATCATCTATTACTTCAAGCAAAGAATATGCCGATGCCCTAACTGGCGCATGTTTACTCAGAGATACATCAAACAATGTTCTAATCGGAACAAAATAATATGACAACAAAATGCTTCTAATGAAAATACCACTTATAAAGTATATTGCTGAAATATTATATATTGGTAAAAACACAGGGCTCACGCACTCACCTTACCCCTTAATAACTTTCAATAAGTATTCATGATCGATACAGGCAAACATCTTTTTTCTTTTTACACCTCTTTTCAAAGAAGTTTCCTTACGTAAAAGATTCACAGCCATATGTCTTATAATTGCCATATTCGCGGCTGAATTTCTTGCTCTCTTAGTGATATTATCTTCGTTAAAAACCACATCCAGTGACCAATGAAGTTTATTTTCAATTCCCCAATGAGCACGAATTTTATTACTTGAATTTTCGGCGGTACCACTTAGACTAGAAATATAATATCTTTTTTCATTTGTAATTTTATCAGCATGAGTAACGGCAGTATCTACCATTATTATCGAAGACAGATTTTTCCATTCATCTTTATTATTTAAAAAACCTATATCATTTACCTGGTAATAGTTTCTAATTTCATATCGCCCATGTCCTTCATCAATACTTTCATAAAATGTGTGTTCTACATCTTGGAAATTATTTTCTGCAGCTCCTTCAAAAAATGATTTAACTTCATTATAAAGTGTTGGTTGATTTTTTTTAAGTGCAATAACATAGTCTCCATTTTTGTCTATTATTTTTTCAGTAATATTTTTCTGATTTCCAATAGCATCTATAGTTATGGTTGCACCTTTTATATCAATCATATCTAACAGCTCAGGAATTGCTGTTATTTCGTTAGACTTTTGATCTACTTGCACTTGACCTAAAACTAGTCCCTTATTGTTTGCCCAAGCACTTACCGTTTGAATTGCTTTTTTGTTATTATCAAGATCGGATGATCCTCTAGAACATTTCCCATCAATTGCAATGACTTCATTGATTACATCTACTAAATAATTCGTCCAAGCTGCAAAACTTTTTTGAAATTGCAGAGGATTTATCAACATAAAAACACGTCTGAAAGTATCATGAGAGGGAATACCATGTGGTAGCTCTAAAAAAGTTTTAAACCAATCTTTCTTCGCTTCTCCAAAATCTTCAATTTCTTCCCATCCTTCAAAACCACAAATAACCGCACATAATGTGATTACCAAAATATCAACAAGTTTATGTCTCTTATTATGATTATCAATACGTGGATCATCAATACTAGAAAAAATGCTAATTAAATTTTCTCTTTTTTTATTCATGATAACCTCATTGTTCAATTTATTTTTAGATTATCATGATATTTTTTAATATCTATATGCGCGGCCGTAGACGCCCGGCCGCAATCTTCGAGATGCCCGCCAATTCAAGTGCGCAAGCCCTGGCCATATCGGAGTACAGTTGCTGACCACCTTTCTTTTTGCTAATTGTAAGTGGAGACCATGCAGAGACAGCATCATCAGAGAACCATATAGTTAAACTGCCTCGGTTTTTTAAGGCATTATCGTACTCCTTCCAGTTCATAATAAGGTATTTGGATTTATTAAATTTTTGTCTTCTATTGTCTTTTAATTTGTAAGGCATATGGTATGTGATCTCTAGGAGTAGATGTTGTTGGGTAGCAAGAGGTATACTTCATAAAAATCTAAATGGCACGAAAACTATTCATGCACCAAAGTTAAAAAAATGGAAACAAAACTTATTACAATAAAATAGTTAATGCCCAAAAAAAAGATGGTGGATGTAATACAAGTAGAGGAGTTTTTTATATAAGAGATTCCATCTATGATGGACGAGAAGATGGAGTAATGTATAATTATGATTTAAATAAAGCTGGTGAAGAAAAATACTATGCTTCTCGAATAATTAAAAAATCATATCACTGGATAAAATACTTAAGAAATAATGCCTTTGTAATCAAGTGGAAATAAATAAATAAATGTATGGAGAGTTCTAGAATAAACTTATGGCCTCAGTAGAAGGTAAAGACTTACCACTGGCACTCATTTCTCGAATCGCATCCACTTGAGATGTTGTGGCCTCAGGCAAAGCTGCAATCCATGTAAGCACATTTTTGGCCGCTTCGTTACTATGGGCATAATTGTTTTTAATAAGTATTTCTAGAATCCTAACTTGATTCATATTCTTAAAGTGATAAATAATGTCTGGATAGTTTTGTTTATATGTCGGCAAATAAGCCGCTATCGCTGCCTTGTGAACATCTGTTGATAGATTGTTCTCTGAAATAAATTTTAAATTAAGCTTCATTTTCTCTCCATTATTATAATTATTTTCAATAAAAGATTTTAAGATAGCAACCTGGTTTTGATTTTTAAGTAGAGCTATCTGATCATAATTGATTTCATAGTTAGCATCCGTCAGGATTTTCATGGCATCTTTATGAACATCGCTACGAAGGGTTTCAAGCCCGGTAATATCTAGTATATTCTTATCTTGTCCTTGTTGCTTGTATCCCGCATTGATCATCATCTGTAACATATTTACCTGTTGGGGAGTCGTGAGCGCGCGAATCTGATCGTACTGAACGTCATATTTAGCATCTGTGATCACTTTCATTGCATCCTTATGAATATCAGTAGAAAGTTTGGCAATTGCTCCAATATCAACAGGAGAATATCCTTGATCAAGCATCATTTTAAGCATGGCCAACTGGTTTTTATTAGAAAAAGATTTTATTTGCTCATAAGGGACAGTTTTTCCCGCTTTCGTAATTGCCTCTATAACAGATTGATAAAGATCACCAATTTTTCCTGTAGCATCCAGTGACGCTAGTCCAGTGATGTTCAATATCTTCTTATCTTGTCCTTGTTGCTTGTATCCCTCCTTGATCATCATCTGTAACATATTTACCTGTTGGGGTATCGTGAGCGCGCGAATCTGATCGTACTGAACTTCATATTTAGCATCTGTGATCACTTTTATTGCATCCTTATGAATATCAGTAGAAAGTTTGGCAATTGCTCCAATATCAATAGGAGAATATCCTTGATCAAGCATCATTTTGAAAATCTCAAATTGATTGGAATGAGAGAGTTGTTTTATCTGGGCCATATCTACGGTCATTCCTTTAATCGTTAACAATTTCACAAATGCTCTTTGAGTTTCTAAAGCACCTATTATTGGTGCTGTCTTTGTAATTATTGCGGCGGATGTGGCAGCTTCTTCAGGTTTTTTTTCTTTATCCTTTTGTATTTGGACCGATTTTGCTTTATCTTCATTTAATAAGCTCAGCGCCTTTTTGTCCTCCTTCGCGGCCTCGGCGGCCTCAGCAGCCTCCTTTGCACGTTTTGCTTTTATCTCTTTTAGTTCTTTAATAGTTGCAACTCTACAAGTAATTTTATTAACCGTACTTTTACCCTGATGATCAGTTAACGATAATTTGTCATGATCATTTTTTATAATCATCAAACCTTTTTTAAACATAAAAAAACTTTCTTTACCAAGATCATCCTTTGCTGGTTTTTCCGCAGCAGGAAATCCCAGATATCTAGCAACAGAATTCAAGTCACTTTTGGCGCTAAACTGAGGTTTTATCCTTTCGCTCATTCCATCATCTTTTTGGTAATATGGTTCTATAAAAGTAATGAAACCTCCATCACCCACAATCATGTCTTTCCATCTCATTCGATTATTTCGCTCGGAAAGTCCGGCGGACTCAGGAAAGAGCTCTTCCATCAATTGAACATATTCCCTATCAAAGAACAAAGTTTTAGAGACACCACCTTCAGTAAACGGTTTTTTATTGTCCTCTTCTTCTTTCTTCTGAACCTCTTTCGGAACCTCTATTTTTTGCTTAACCGGAACAACTCCAACTACCTCTTTTACCGCCTCTTTTATCGCCGCCTGAAGGGCCTCAACAACTTTATCGCTCGCAAGAACACTAGAACAAATTGCCTCTAGGTTCTCATCTGTAAGAGTAACTCCTGTAGCCTTGCCTTTACTGTTGCTGATTTTAAAAAACTGTTTAATTAATGCTTTCTCTTGTTCAGAAAAATTATTGTTTATAAAATCTTTTTGTGTTGTTGTTTTAGGAATAGACATACGTGAAATAGGTAGTGCAACTCTTTCCTTGAAACTCTCTAACTGCTCTTCACCAAGTGAAGTTCCAAAAGAGGCCATCGCTGTTTTTATTTTATCAACCTCACTTTCCTTTAAGACAGGCTCAACAGATATAACAGGCACTGGTTTCTCAGTGGCAACTTCTTCTTTTACTTGTATTGGTTCTTCAGCCTTATCTTCAATCTTATCTTCAATCTTATCTTCAACCTTTTCTTGGGCCTTTGCTTTTGGCCTTACCAAGGTTACTTCCGAGGAATATGCAGAGATAAAAAAAGAGGAAGAAAACAAGAAGCCTAATAAAATTACAATCCGAAATAGTTTACCTATACCTATACTTCTATTCATTTTTTGCTCCCTAAATTTAAATTAAAAAAATTTAAAAAAAATAAATCTTTTCTGAAAATGTTTTATGAATTGATTTTAACTTAAAGTCATAGTTTGCAACTAGCGATTAACGTAGTTTCTTTTATTCTGATATGAAAAGATATCATTCTAAATGGTTATGGATGAATTCGCATATTTTTAATTCAAATAAAATTTTTTTAGTCTGCCAAAAAAAATTTGCGAATGATAGGCAGAGCGTATGGCGACGAAGCGTGCTCCCTTCTTGATATATTAAGACCCATGACAATGTTTATATTTTTTTCCAGAACCACAGGGACACATTTCATTTCGACCAACTTTTTTTTCAGTGCGATTCTCAGTATGATTTTCAGTACGATTTAATGTTCCTGCTTCTCTTTGTTCATTACTATTTTTATTATTAATTTGTCCCTTTCTATACCCTTCTAATTGTGATGCTAAATAAGCTTCTCGTTGGCGTTTTATTTCTTCAATCTCTTTTGCCGTATAAAGTGTTACTCCAAATACGCTATGAACAACAGTTTGCCTAACCTCATTTTTCATATTTTCCAACATTTTAAAAGCTTCACTTCTGTAAGCTATAAGCGGATCTTGTTGAGCATAGGCCTTTAAAGAAGCTCCTTCTTTTAAATGATCCAAATTAAGTAAATGGTATTTCCAATGATGATCAAGCGAACTAAGAAGTATTTCACGAATGGCATTTTTTACCTGTTCAGGTTCATATTTTGAAAATTTATCATTTAATAATTTATTAGCAATCGCCACTTGATAATGATCAACTTCTCCTCTGTAATTATTATCACATTCCGCAAGAGATAGTTCATAATCAGTGTGAAAATAATTTTTAAATCTTTTTTGCAATTCTTCCCAAGTACAAGAATTAATATCATCATTTCGCTTTGGATTGTAGTCCTTGGAGATAAATGCAACAACATCTGTAATCATTTCCTTTATCAGTTCCATATTTTCTTTATTATTTAAAATATCTATTCGTAACCTATAAATAGATTTTCGTTGTTCGTTTAATACATTATCATAATCTAACAAATACTTTCTCATATTAAAGTATTCAACCTCAACTCTCCTTTGAGTGTCAGCTATAGCATCAGTTATCATTTGATGCTCAATCGGCCCATCTTCATCTAGCTTTAAATTATTCATAATACTTTTAATTTTATCGGGACCAAAAATTCTCAGTAAATCATCTTCCAATGAAACAAAAAATTTTGAAACGCCAGGATCTCCTTGCCTGCCTGATCTTCCCCTAAGTTGATTATCAATTCGACGGGCATCATGTCTTTCGGTTCCTAGAATAAAGAGCCCTCCCAATTTTACAGTTTCTTCGGTTAATTTAATATCAGTTCCTCTACCGGCCATATTAGTAGCAATTGTCACTCCACCCTTTCTACCGGCCTTACTGATAATAATTGCTTCCTTTTCATGTTGTTTAGCATTTAAAACTTCATGAGGTATTCCTATTTGTTTTAAGCGCTCTGAAATAAGTTCAGATTTATCAATTGATGTTGTACCTACAAGTAGTGGCTGACCTTTTTCGTGAATCTCTTTAATAAGATCAATAACAGCGTTGTACTTTGACTTAATGTCCTTATAAACAACATCATCCCAATCTTCTCTGATCATTGGTAAATTTGTTGGAACAACGACTACTGGTAGATTATAAATTTTTCTAAATTCTTCGGATTCAGTTTCAGCAGTACCAGTCATTCCCGCAAGCTTACTATAAAGTCTAAAATAGTTTTGAAATGTAGTAGAGGCCAACGTTTGATTTTCAGATTTAACTTCCACTCCTTCTTTGGCCTCCACTGCTTGATGAAGACCATCAGACCAACGTGACCCCTCTTTTAATCTTCCAGTAAACTCATCTACGATAATAACTTTATTTTCTTTAATCACATAATCTATGTCTTTCTTAAACAGAGTCCATGCTTTTAGTGATTGATTTAAATGTTGAAATAAAGTTGCATGTTGAGGTTCAAAAAGATTTTTTATTTTTAACATTTCTTGAACTTTAATTACACCTGGATCGGTGAAAACAGAGGATTTATGTTTTTCCTCGACTTTATAATGCACATCCTTGTTAAGTTGAGGAATAATTTTATTTGCTATTTTGTAAATATTATTATTCCCTTCACCTTGGCCTGAAATCAAAAGAGGAGTTCTGGCCTCATCAATTAAAATAGAATCTACCTCATCCACAATGCAATAGTTATGCTCGCGTTGAACATAATCCTTGAGATCAAATTTCATATTGTCGCGAAGATAATCGAAGGCAAACTCATTGTTAGTTCCATAGGTAATATCTGAATTATAAGCTTTTATTCTTTCTTCATCGCTCATATCCGCCACTATTACTCCTACAGAAAGACCCAAAAAGTTATATATTACTCCCATCCACTCAGCATCTCTCTTGGCCAGATAATCATTTACAGTAACTAAATGAACTCCCTTTTCCGTTAGTGCATTAAGATACATGGGAAGAGTTGCACACAAAGTTTTTCCTTCACCTGTTTTCATCTCTGCAATTTTCCCTTGATGAAGTACAATAGCTCCAAGAATTTGGACATCAAAAGGCCTCATGCCAAGAGTTCTTACCGATGCCTCTCTTACTGTAGCAAATGCTTCGGGTAATAAACTATCGAGCTTCTTACCTTCTTTTAATAGTTCTTTGAATTTTGTAGTTTGCGATTTTAATTCATCATCTGACATATTCTTCATCTTTTGTTCAAAATGATTTACTTTGTCTAAGATGGGTTGCAAAGACATCATGTCGCGTTCACTTGAAGTACTGAAAATGGCCTTTATTATTTTTTTTAACATTTTTTTCTCCTAAAAAAGAATTAGATAATTTTTAAGTGTTTTTAAGTGTTAATAGTTATATAGGAAAAAATCATAAAACTATACTTTTAAAATTATACCACAAAGTAGATTAATTTTTATAAAGTTAATTTTTCATAAAAAATACAACATAAAATAAATATAAAACAAAATTATTTTAGTCATCAAATTTGCTAAAAATTATAATTTTATATTAATCTTTGCCTTTAACAACATCAATTAATTCCTAAGTTCCCATTCCTCAGTTTCTTTATTTTTCTTGATCTTAATCAGGCCAGTATTTAGTCTTTGCTGTTATTATGTAAATATAAAAAAATTACTAAAAACCATTAGAGTTTGATTTTCAATGATGCAAATGAATACAAATGAATACAAATAAATGCAAATTCTAAACTTTAAAACATTTAATGGAGGACAAAAATATGAATGGAAAAATAACAAGAACAATAATTAAAATTGACAATGATCTATGCAATGGTTGTGGTCAATGCGTAGTTGGTTGCTCAGAGGGTGCGCTACAAATTATTGAGGGTAAAGCAAAGTTAGTTAAGGAGAATTTTTGTGATGGTTTTGGAGATTGCGTAGGCACATGTCCTACTGGCGCTCTCACAGTCGAAAAAAGAGAGTGTGCAGATTTTGATGAAAAAGCAACTAAAGATCATCTACTTAAAACTCAAGGTATCGAGGCGGTAAAACGCATGGAAGAAGCACAAAAGCGCCACCAACATAACCAACATAATCATCATAATCACTCTCATCACAATCATCATCATGCCTCAGGTGGCGGTGGATGTCCTGGTAGCAAAATGATGGAATTTAATAGAGAAAAAACGGCCTCTGCAACAATATTACAAAACATGCCAAATGTAATTCCTTCAGAACTTACTCAGTGGCCAGTGCAATTACATTTAGTTCCAACTAATGCTCCTTTTTTTAATGATCGAGAGATGGTTATTTTAAGTACATGTTCACCTATTGCCTCAGCAGACACACATTGGCGATATTTAAGAGGAAGAAGTGTAGTAGTTGCTTGTCCCAAGTTAGATAAAACCGAACCATATGCAAATAAGCTTGCTCAAATTTTTAGTGAAAATAATATTCCCAAAGTAATCATAGTTAGAATGATTGTCCCTTGTTGTGGAGGTCTTTCTCAAATTGCTCAAGAAGCAAGAGAGATCAGTGGTCGCAGCGATCTAATTTTAGAAGAACACCTAATTTCAATTGAAGATGGAAGTGTTAAATCTATAAATCTTCTTTGAAATTATTATTATGAGAATAACTCGCTTATGTAATTTTTAAAAAATGTTAGCTTCACTCTCTCTGTAAATATTTGAAATATTAACATCAATCAACATTAAAATTAAAGAAGGAATTAAAATTATGAAAAATATTATTTTTGATTTTGGTGGGGTTTTAATTGATTGGAATCCAGATTATTTATATAAAAAATACTTTGCTAACGATTTAATAAAAATGAATCACTTCTATCAAGAAACTGAAATTATTAAAATGAATATTGAAATGGATCGAGGTCGTCCATATGATGATGCCTTAACAGAACTATCTACTAAATTTCCACACTATCAGCATGCAGTTTGTATTTGGAAAACAAGATGGCCAGAAATGGTAGCAGGTTCAATTGAAGGCACTGTTAAAATTCTAGAATCACTTTATGAAAAAAATTATCCACTTTATGCTATAACGAATTGGTCTTGTGAAACATTTTATCCTTATGTAAGAAATAAATATAAGTTTTTTGATTATTTCAAAGACATTGTAATCTCTGGCCATGAAAAAGTTGTAAAACCATCACCTAAAATTTATGAAATTCTTTTACAAAGAAATCAACTTAATCCAAAAGATTGTATTTATATTGATGATAACCAAAACAATCTACTGCCTGCTAAAGATATTGGCATTTCTACCATTCATTTTGAATCAGCTGAACAACTATCAGAGCAACTTAAATCATATGGGATTTAATCTTTATCTTTAACTTTAACTTTAGCTTGCGAACTAGTTTTTCAAGCATGTAATTTTACTTTTTAAGGGCCCTAATCTGCTACGTCTGTGTAAAGCGGTTGAAAGAATTGTGCAATAGCAAGCGTTTAAAGTAAATTTATTGACATCTTCTAATTGAATGATGATATTGTAAAATTAGAGCAATTTATGGAATAGAAATATTAATAATAAATATTTTTATTTATATCGATGAAAGGCTCCTCTATTTTAAAGAATTTTATGCTTAAGAAATTATCCCTACCAGCTAAAACTCAACTTAAAAAAGATTATTATCTTGATAATTTTGAAAAACTTTTAGATTTTGTTGAGACCAGATATTTTAATCTTCTTACAGAACAAGAAAAAAACTTCCTAAAGATTTTTAAAAATTTGCCTCATAATGCTAAATGCCTCTATGTCAGACTTTCTTCTAGAAAAGGGCCGTTGTTTCGAAAGGAAAAAATAGAGTATGAAGAAATTACTGACCTTGATGAGGCCGTTCTTTTTTTGATAGAAAAAAATTTAATAAAAGTGCTAGAGAGTACATGCGAACTAACTGCCTTTCAAATTGATGAAATTAATCTTCTAAAACTTTTTACTAAAGCTGATCTGGAAAAATATCTATATCAAAATGATAACGTTAAATTTAACTGTAAAGTTAAATACAAAAGAAAATATAACAACAGAGATGAGCTAGATCAAAATTGTTTATCTGCATCTCATTTATTGCTTGAACTTTTAACCAGCAATCAAATTTTATACCCATTATATCAAGAAATTGTGAAACGATTTTTTTTTATATTTTTTGGTAATCTCGAACAAACATTAAGTGACTTTATCTTAGAAGAGATTGGCAATTTACGGTATGAGCCTTATCAACTTGATCCGCAAGATCTTTATTTTAATAATCGATCAATAATTGATAATAGTTTTGAATTTTTGAATAAAAAAATACTTTTTTATGAATATTTAGAAAGAGGTGAAAGCAGTGATATAAAAGAGGCAAGACAAATACTAATTAACCTTAAAGGAACTATTCAAGATGATGATTTACTTTTAAAACGCTGGAAGAAACTTCATTACCGTTTAGGATATGCATACGAAAGGAATAAAAACTTCCGGGAGGCCATTGCCTGTTATGAAGTCACATCTTCTCCTCCCTCACGGGAAAGAAAAATTCGAGTGTTGGAAAAGATAGGAGAGAAAGAAGAGGCCAAACGTTTATTTTTAGAAATGGAAAATAATCCAATAGATTGTACTGAAGAAGAGTTTATTAATAAGCGAAATAAAAAGATAGAATCCTATAATTTTAAATTAGTTAAAATAAAAAAAATAAAAAATAAAAATATTGAAGATTTATTATTACATCATTTGGAAAAAGAAGGATACCAGGGATTTTTTCTGGAAAATGTTTTGTGGAATGCTCTTTTTGGACTTTATTTTTGGGATATTATTTTTAAACCAATTAAAGGAGTTTTTTTTAATCCTTTTCAACGAGGCCCCACAGATCTTTTTTCTAGTAAAGAGTTTTATTTAAATCGTAAAGAAGAAATTGAACAAAGATTACATGAAATTAGAAATAATGAGAGGAAAAACCAGGCAACCTTGGATTTGTATCGATCAAAATACAAAACTGCTAATTTTTTTGTATCCTGGAAAGCAATTACAGAAGTAGAACTTGAACTTGTTTTAAAATATGTAAAAAATGATAATTTGGCCAATATATTTGAAAGAATGATTCAGGATTTAAGAAAAAGATCCTGCGGATTTCCTGATCTTTTCGTTTTTAATGAACAAAATAATAATTATTTTTTAGTAGAAGTTAAAGGACCAGGCGATAAATTAAGTCCAACCCAGAAAGAGTGGATGACTTTTTTTCAAAAAAAAGAAATTCCTTATTTAGTGGCCAAAGTGGAGTGGTTGAATGAGTGAACATATAATACCAATATCATCAATAACTACATCACTAATAACAACATCACTAACAACAACTCTAACAACAATAAAGCTGTCAGTCCGAGAATTAATTGAGTTCACTCTAAAGAGTGGGGATCTTGATAGAGATAATTCATATTATGGAGAGAATCGTGCTTTAGAAGGAATAAAAGTACATACTGCTATTCAAAAGAAAAGACCAAGTAATTATACCAAGGAAGTTGTGATAGAAGGTGAATTATCTATAGATGATATTAAATTCCTTATTTCAGGTCGGATTGATGGAGTTTATCGTGATTCAGATAAAATTGAAATTGAAGAGATCAAATCAATTGTAACGGATATTAAAGATGTTAAACAAGCAAAAAAAATATTAGATCTTGGACAAGCAAAAATTTATGCTTACTTATATGCAAAAAAAGAAGGATTAGAAAAAATTTATATTACTGTAAATTATTGTGAGGCCAAAACACTTATTGAACATAAAGAAACAACAGTTTTTAGTAGAGCTGAATTAGAAAGTGAAATTTTAAATTTGCTAGCAGAATATGTTTTTTGGATCAAGAGATTTCACTCTTTAAATGAAGAAAGAGATAAATCACTGCAACTTTTAAATTTTCCATACGAGCACTTTCGAGATGAACAAAGAAAAATGGCGATCGTGGCCTATCGTACTATCTCAGATAGTACATTCAGGAAAAATGAAGTTTCATTTATCGAAGCACCAACTGGTATAGGCAAGACAGTTGGATCGCTATTTCCTGCATTAAAAGCTATGGGAAAGGGAAAAACAAAAAAAATATTTTATCTTACAGCTAAGAGCTCGGGAAAAAAAATTGCCGAAAAAACGCTTTTTGATATGGAAAAAATCGGTAGCAAGATAAACGCCGTAACAATTACAGCAAAATCAAAAACATGCTTGGATACTGAAAAAGATTGTATGGCCCAGGAATGCGAATGTGCTAAAGGATACTTTGATAAAATTAAATTGGCATTAAAAGAGGCGTATGAAAGGCATCACATCTTCACTCAAGAAAAAATAGAGGCCTTGGCCAAAAAGCATAAAGTCTGTCCCTTTGAACTTTCATTGGATCTCTCCTCTCATAGTGATATAATTATTTGCGATTATAATTACATCTTTGACCCTCAAGTAAGACTAATTAGACATCTTGAATCTTCAGACCATAGAACACTTTTAATAGATGAGGCCCATAATCTTATTGATCGAATTCGTGAAATGTATTCGATTACTTTAGACAAAATCTCCATCATAAAAATAAGAAAAAAGATAAAACAAAAATCGCCTATTCTATATAGGGCCTTTAGTAAAATCAATAAAAGTTTTTTAAGTATTGATAAAGAAATATTAAAAGAAAATAATGAATCAATTATAGCGTATTTACCTGAGACTTTCCTAATATCTCTACGGGCATTATCATTTAATCTGCAAAAAGGAATAGATGAATTAACGGAGGATAAAAAATCTCAAAAAGATGTTTTAACATTATATTTAGAAATTTTTAGGTTTATAAAGATAAGTGAATATTTTAATGAAAAATTTAGAGTTATTGTCACAAAATATAAAAAGAACATAAGTGTTAAAATATTTTGCTTAGATCCGGCCATTTTAGCTGAAGAAAATTTAAAAAGGGTGAATGCAACTATACTTTTTTCTGCGACTCTTGCACCAATTGGTTATTTTAAAAATGGTTTAGTACCAACAAATGAAAGCAAAATAATTAGTCTAAACTCCCCCTTTCCTAAAGGTAATTGTAAGGTAATGATCGCAACTCAAATCGATACTACCTATAATAAACGTGAATTATCGTATTTTCCGCTTGTAGAGATGATTCGCACTTTTCATTTGGCCAAAAAAGGTAATTATTTAATTTTTTTTCCATCGTACAACTATATGGAAAAAGTCTATCAAATATATGAAAGCAAATATCCATCAGAACATATTATTAAACATACTTCGGGAATAAGTGAGGATGAACAAAAACACTTCTTAAACCATTTTGATCGTAGTAGTAGTAGTAGTAGTAGTAGTAGTAGTAGTAGTAGTAGTAGTAGTGGTGGTAGTAGTAGAGATGAAGGACAAAAAGATATTTTAGGGTTTGCAGTTATCGGAAGCTATTTTTCTGAAAGCATTGATTTAAAAGGAGATGATCTTATAGGTGTGATGATTGTGGGAATTGGCCTTCCAGCTATTTCAAGGGAACGGGAACTTATTAGAGAATATTTTGAAAAAGAAAAAAAAATGGGATTTGAATATGCATATAAATTTCCTGGAATAAATAAAGTTCTACAAGCGGCCGGTAGGCTAATTAGAGCAGAAACAGATAAGGGTGTTATTATTTTATGTGATAAGCGCTATTCTTTTGACTCCTACAAAAAATATCTTCCTAATCGTTGGCATTATGGAATTATAAATTCAGATCAATCATTAAGTAATGGTAGTAAAAATTTTTGGGATTCATTCTAAAATCATTGGTTTCAAAATATGTTTTTATAATAAAAAAATAAATCTAATTTTTCAGGGCAAGTGTTACGTATCTAAATGACACTGGGATGATTTTTACAGCAAATTTTATGTGGCGAAAATAATATTGACTTGAAAAGAGCAACAAGGTAAAAATTTTCTACTTTTTGGAGTTCAGAATCTGAAATTAATAACCATTTTAACCTTTAAACTGGAGGTATTTCATGTATATAAAATTTTCTAAATTTATCTTTTATTGTTACTTTTTGATAATCATTCAAGATATTTATGCAGCTTCAGTTTCTATTCCCAAAGTAGATAATCAAGAATTGAAAGATCAAATTAATAGAATTTTGCCAAAACTTTTATGGTGTGACAACCAAGCTACTGGTACTGATTCTAATAATGTTGATCATAGACCTAATTGTGATGTTGGTGATGCCGCCTCAGAATCAGGACATCTTACTCTTGTAGGGCAATTTCCTAATGAAAACGATATTTTTAATGCCATGAAAAGCTCATTTGCATCTGATGATCAACCTCATCGTGCACCTTCTTACGTAGGCAAAAATTTTAGTGATGAATTTTCAAGAGACCAAACACTAGGGTTTATTGAGGCCACAGTTGCTGGTCTGCCTTACTCTGATGGACTGGAAAGAATTGAAAGATATTATAAAAAAACTGGAAATCTATGTCCTCACCCATCTGATAATAGATGCATTTTAACTCCTTCCATGTGGATTTATTTTAAAGATTTATCAGGAAGAAGTGTTACTAAAATAGAGAGATTCCTAGATGAACAAATGTTAAATTTAGAGGCATCAAAAAATCCTTTAAACTATCGCTCTTACTTAGTATCCAGACAAATTTTTCTAAAAGCAATGATGGGTAGACTAACAAGTTCCTATGCTCAAGCAATGAAGACATTATACAAAAGAGCACCAAAAAATCTTTGGTTTAAAACGGTTTATCATGTGACTAATGGTGGAAGTAGTGCTGATTTTGAAAACGTTGCTAGGTCATTGGTTGAATGTATGAAAACTTGGGAACGGCCAGGGACTACTTTTCTTTGGAGTGAAGGGGATGTTCAGTGTGCTCAAGGCCTTTATGGACACGAGCTTGTTTCACTTGGACATTTTTTGTTAGGTAAATCTAGGACCAATAATTAAGAGAGCTCAGAAGTGGTAGGTGTATCAGCATTTATCCCAATATTAAATATTATTTTAAATTAGATATTAAAAATTTTTCTTATAGAAGAGGTACTCATGTTAAAACACTTATTAAATATATTAATGTCAGTAGTATCTAAATATTTGTTATAAACACCTCTGTATAAAGTTATCAACCAATTATTTTTAAAAAAGGACAATCCAAATTATGAAAACTTTAAAACATTTTCTTTTTGCAACTCTACTGGTTTCGTTAAGTATGATTTCAGCATTTGCTGAGCCCACTAGTCAAACAGCTTCGAAGATTGTTATGTTCCGTTCATACTCTGGTGGAGATGTATTTATTCATCTTGCTGATAATATAATCTGTAACACTAGTGTGTTTAAGATTCAAGGGAGCGAGGGAAACAAAATGATGGCATCTACTGCTATGTCCGCATTTTTATCAGGACGTCAAGTAAGTATAGAAATACCAACGTCTGGATGTACCGGATGGGGAACAGAAGTATTATCAATATATGTACACTAAGAGTGCTAATTATTTTAGCACCTTTTGCTTTACAATTGAATTTGCCCGACAGGTTAATAGACTGCTAACATTTTAGATTAAGTTATGCTTTTAAATGTAGCAAAAAAATCCACCTTCGCTTGTTTGCAGAAGAACCAATTTATTTTTTATGGTCCAAATTTATAAAAAATATTTATTAATAATTTCTATTTAAAAAAGGAGAATAAGTTTTTATGAAAAAATTAATTTTAAAACTTTGTTTGTTTTTTTTATGCACTTTCTCGAGTGTATTGGTATTAGGGGCCGAGTATTTGTTAAGCTGGCCAGGACAAACAAATGATCAAAAAGAACTTGGTAAGAATGTTTTATGTATAGGAGAGGGAAGATCAGGATGTACAATACCAGTACGTAATGATCAAATTGGCAACTCAGACTATTTTGATATTGATAATTTACTTAGCAAACAGACTCTTGTTGATGGCATGGTACATGGATTACAATTGACAAGTTTAAGTAGTGCCAATGAAGTTAGATTCGATTTATTTACAGAAATCAGTGCAACCCAAGCGAAACAAGCTGTTTCTTGTCGTGCTATTTGGGAACAATTAAGCAGTGTTTTACAAAATAGTTCCTCTAACGCTACGACAGGTTTTATGAATCGTATTTGGCATGTGAACTGTTTAGGAAATTCAGCAAAGATATTTGGCTCACAATTTATCATGAATGATTTTGATCAACTTCAACCGCTAGCAAGTGATGATAGAAGAGAAACAGATCCAACTACTAATGAATCCAATATCCTCTTTAAGTATAAATATGTAAGTGATGTTTATTTTGAGCCAGCTCAGATAACAGAAGCTCCAATTCAAGGGGCCCAATATAAAATAAGATTTTTAGTGGATGAGTACAAACGTCGTGATGGTAGCAGAACTGTTAATACAGTTGTACCCATTTCTGTGGGAGATATTCCTATATTCATACCTTATTCCTATACAGAACAGTATCCATGGGTAAAAACAAGAACTATTCATAATGCTTATTTGAATGGAAATGATCAACAAACCCATCAGGTACAACTAAATCAAAATCACGTTGGTTATAACGAAGCTAAAGTTCTCTTGGGATGTAGTTCCTTCAAAGAAGCAAAAAATCTTTCATCATTCAACGAAAGAGGATCAAGTTTAGGAGGAACATCAGGTGCAAAATATAGCTATAACTTTTCAGGTGAAGCACTTAATAATGTTATGAAACAGTGTACAGATCAAGCAATATCTATTTTCACATCAAAAATTGGCTTTTGGGATAGGAATGATAGAAATTCAAATCCAGAAGATGTAAGAGTTTCATTCGGAACTACTATTGTCTATAGTGCCGATAAGACATTACCATTTAAAAATTATGCTAACACATTATTGGATGCAATTACCAAAGCTCAATCTGAATATTTTTATGTTTGGAAAAAGGCCTACGATTTAGTAAAAGCAGCTGTAGGTACAAACGGCACCCTAGATAGTTCAATCAAAACCTTAAAAGAAACTATGACTACAAATTTTAAAACTTTTATAGTATCAGCATTAACTAAAAAAATTATCACAAAAGAACAGTTTAATTCTGTAAAAATGCTTAAAAAAGAGGAGATCATTAAAATTATTGATACAAATGCTTCTGAGTTATCTGAAAACAAAAAAGAAGTATATATTATCTGGCTAAGAGAAGATAAAGCATCTTTTAATAATAAAAATTTACTAGAACAATTAAAATTGGTGCCTAATACAGCTGGAGAGGAGAGCAATGAAAATATTTTAACTTACTTTGAAAAAATGCGAGATAGCAAGCTGGCATTTTTAAATCAAGTTAAAGCTGCAGTAAATGAATTTATTTCTTTAACAGAAAAAATGAGTTTACGTAATAATGCAAAAATTATTGAGATAAGAAAAAATCTTAAAAACTCTTTAAAAGATCCTACTATCTAAGAGTAAAAAATTACAAAAGGAATAAAAATGAAAATGAAAAGATATAAGATGACTTTCTACATTTTGAATTTTTGCTTATTTTTGCTTTATGCTCCCAATTCATTTGCTGATCTAAAGACAGCAGCTGAGTTAGAGGCGAAGAGAGTTGAATTAAACCTGCTAGAAGTTCATTTGAAGGCCATTTCCGCCACTGTCGGTAAATATAAGACAATTCGTGATAATTTTTTCTATGGGGATAATGGATTAAAAACCAGAAGTGAGACTTACTTTGATAAATGCAATGATTTTATTGCTGCTTGGAAAGGCATAGTGGAATTAGCAAAATCACCTACTGTTTTTAACGATCCAAGAACCAGAGAGGAGTTAAAAATAGAGATTCAAAAAAGAATGAGTGAATATCAAAGCATTTTAGCGGATGTGGACTTTTTAGAAAACCGTAGTAAAGATGCTTTAAGCGAACTTACTAAAATGCAAGAGTTTCCTGCAAATTATGTGGACAGTAGATTTAAAGCACATTTAGAAGCTTTAAATAAAAACATAAAACAACTGGTGGATTCGATCAATCTAATAACTTCCAATATAAATAGACAGGCAGCTCGTCTTCTAGACAAAATCAACTCTGCATCCGGACAGGCAATTTTGCTCAAATTAGCAAACGCATCTTTACAATTTCCGGAACTAAGAAGAGTTCTTGCTGAAATAGATGCTATGTTTAAGGCAGAACAAGTTATCTATCCACCATACAATGAATTAACAGTAATGAAGTCTCAATTAACAACTACTCTTGCTGGTGAAATTAGGGTTTTTGCTGCTGAAAAAATCCTAAAAAAAATGCATGATTTTGCTCAAAAAAGTACTCAAACAATAGATTCATCATCAATACCTGCAGAGAGAAAAACTTATGGTATCAATCAGATCAAAAAGGTTATGTTAGCAGCAGAAGAGTTGTTTAATAATACTTTAAAAAGCGGAGGAAAACCTACGTTTGTTTATCAATACTACAAAAATAGTTTAGAGATGGTTCCTTTTGCCTGCAGAGACGAGGAGATGCGTTTTCAATATAACTGTCAGTTAATGAGACAACTCCTTGGATTTAACTATAGTGCATTTGAAAAGATGAACGAGGATACTTTACGCTATTTTGAGGAATCACTTGATAGAGTTTACGCTGGACCATTAACTGTAGGAGAAAAAAATGATAAATAAATATCTACATCTTACTATTACTATATTTTCAAGTTTACTTATTATCTTCTCCTTCAATTTCAATGCTTTTGCTCTCGTTGATGGAGAGGATATAGTTATAAAAAAACCAGCGCTACCATTTAATGATTTTAAGGAAAAAGATATCATTAATTCCTTTAGTGCTGAAGATAATCGCATGTCACCTAATAGTGAATTAAAAATAGCTCCAAATCTTGATGCGATAAATGCTTATATTGAAGATTTAAGACCAGGATGCGACCTCTTTTTGATCTCCGAAAAACTAGAAAATGTTTCACGCTATAATCTACCAGCTCTGGTTAATTTTGGAGGTGATATTTTTTCTGTAGTAAATAATTCTGGAGTTCTTGATTCTAAAAAGCTCCATGATTTAAGACCAGGCAATTTATTGTCAAAACTTATTTATGATGGATCAAAGAAGCGTCTAACGGTTGAGCAATGCCAATTTATAATATCAAAAGGAGGCCACTCGTTACCTGCAGCTGTCTCAAAACCAGAAGAGCTGTTTCTTGATTATAAAGGAAATGTTCAAAATTATGTTACTAAACTTAATGAATCTGAAAAACAGGTAACAGAAATGGGATACACTTTCAGACAGAAAGAAAGAAGTATCAGGGCATGGATAAAATATGTTGATCCAAACAAACTTAAGAATCAGGCCTTAATAGTGCTCAAATTGTATGCCTCAGAAGAATTTAAAAAGATTCTTGGAAATCCTGTTACAGAGTGTTTTCTTATTGATTTAAAGGAATTAAGAAGAGAATTTCCAGAATTTGAGTCAGTTAAGGAAATCAATCTTGGAACTGGCGATCTAGTAAAATTGGAAGATTCAATCAGAATAATTAATGATATTCAGTCGCGTTTTTGTTCAGTGGGAATTGATGTGGCCGCTTACATGAACGTTAAAATAGACAAAGATCTTTTCACAAACTATTTTCAAAAAAGAGATGAGTTTTTATCTAGATTTAAAATTGAAACTTTAGGTAAAATATTTCTTTCTACAAAATTTGAACAGATTAAATCTATCTCTGATGTTGCAAAAATTCTGGCAGACAATGCCAGGAAAATGCTTGAACCTTCTGCTGAAAATCTTGAAAACATAAAGAATATAGTAAATCAGGTTATTCCTGAAGAGTATCAAATTCCAGATGTACCCAATTTCCCTAATCCAATACCAGAAGCAAATCCGGATTTGAAAACAGAATATGAAAAGAAATGGAGTGGTTTAGAATATGGTAGTGCTGATAGACTTGGGACATATGCTAGCGCATCTCTAAAAATAAAAGGCGGCCGTACTGCAAAGGCAGCTGAAGGAAGAGGGGAAGCAGGAGTTTGGTTTTTTAAAAAGCAACTTACAATAGCATCTGCTTATGCTCAGGCCAGGGCCGATCTAAAAGATGGTCTTAATGCATCTTATGAATTTAGATGTGTTGGATTGCAGCCATCTAAGAAAGAATGGAAGCAAAAAGCACCTCAATTAATTATTCCAAGTAAAGAACGGCCAGAAGAGGGTAATCTCTTTAAATATGAAACTCCACGAGAAGAATTTAAATATAGCCAAACATTTGTAATAGTAGTGGTGCCTGTAGTTGTAAGTGTTGGTGCTTATGGGACAGTTAGGCTTGATGTCGAGGCCGGGTTATCGGTTGCAAATATTACTGCCAAAATAACTCCTTCGGCCTCTCTTTTTGCTGAAGCAAGTGGTGGTGTTGGTGGAGAAGCTGCTGGTTTTAGTTTTAGTGCAGGTGTAGCGGCAAGATTACAAATTATCAAAGCATCCATTCCAGTTGTGGGTAATGCCAGTGCTGAGTTTGCAGAAGGAGGCCTTCCAAATATAAGTTTAAGTATTATCTCAGAGCTTGAATACACTTTATTAAGTGGCAGTATCTTGGCATTTGTCACCTATCCAATGCCTTATGTTCGTTGGTGTTCAAAGTGGAAAATCAAGTATCCATGTGATGCAGGGATCGAATCAAAAAGAGCAGAAAAAGAGCTTTATAGCTGGGCCGGAGAGGGATCTAATATTAGAATTCTTAATTGGGGAATGGAGATATCTTCAACAGGAGTACGCTATCAAGGCAATATGGTTACCCAGGCAGAGATGGAAGAAGCAAGCGGTATCCGCGATGATTTACTAGAGCAAGAAATGCGAGCAGCTCTTCAAACTCGTGAAAAGCAGCTTTTTGCTACGACTAAAGAATTGTTTGAATTAGTAGCAAATGATTTAAGAGATAGAAGTACACAGATAGGAAACGATGCTCTTGCAATTGAAGACAAGGGCCGTACTTTGAAAAATACAATTTACACTTATCAAAATGTTTTAGATGGAATTTAAGAAAATATGAAAAAATTTGGTCTGATATTATCATTACTTGGGTTTTGTAGTGTCTTGGGGTGGTGGACTCTATATGGCCGCCAGGCCTTTACTCCAATTTTACAATTGGAGAAGGGGATGACCTATATATATGACATTGATATAAGTTCAAAAGGTAAAGGTAGTATTCAGACCATTTTTGATAATGGAGGACCTTCATCTCAAGAGATGCAGGCCGAGCTTGTTATTCAAGGAAGATTTGAAATTCAAATTTTGGATATATCTAATTTAGCGTATAAAACACAATTTAAATTTATTCCAAGTAATTTGAAATATACTGTTAATGAAATATCCCAAATATTACCAAAAAATCTGCAAACAGAGGTCTCCATTTTGAAAAATGGAAAGATTGAATCTTTTTTAATTGAAAAAAACAATCTTTTAACCTCTGGTTCCCTCTTTAGAGAAATATTTTCTCTTTTGGAGTTAGAGTACCCTCAGGAATATGCTTATACGTGGACAGCTTTCGAACGTAATTTGGCGGGAGCATATCCCATTGAGTGGACTCAAAAAAGACAGTTTTCCCGAGAGACGTTACATTTTATTAAAAAATACTCAAACTCAAACTCAAACTCGAAGAAGGAAAATAAAGATGCAAGCATAGATGGTGAATTTAATTTTATTGTTGATTCCACTTCTTTAATGTTTAAAAGAATAGAAGGTAAAAAGCATGTTATTAATCGCTCGGGGAAAAATGTTGTAAACGATACTACCATGGCACTAACTCTAAATTATATTGGCAGCGAAAAAAGAGAGCTATCTAGTGTTAGCGTGTTCCCAATAAAAAGTAATAATAATTCCCCCATGATTAAAGAAACATTGGATGGAAAGGGCACAAAGCAGATGTTAGAACTTAATGCTCAAGCATCAAAAATTAGAGGGGTTACTCCTCAAAATATCATTGATAGTTTTTTCGACAAAGATATTAAGTGGGATATAGAGGAACATAGCAAACAATATGAGCAATTGAAGGCCTTGTTTATAACCTATCCAGAATTTACGAAAAGTTTCATGAGTGCACTGGTGCCCCCCACAGCTGTGAAAGGAGAACAACTTGATGTTTTATTGCAAGCTTTAGTGGGAGCAGGGACTCCAGAGGTTCAAGAGCTGTTTAGAGAAACAATTTCCCAAGTAGGACAATATCCACAACTATGGGAAAGATATATATGGGATTTATCCATTGTTTCAAATCCCACCCAAACAACTGAAGATTTTTTTCGCCAACAACAAACGGATGCACCCACTGAGTACGGAAAACGAATGGCATTGTCGTCTTTAAGTAACGTTGCTCATTTCCTAAGAAATAGTGAGCCTCAGCGTACGGAGACAATTGTGAAAGAAATCATTGAGAAACTTGATGATTCTAAAGATGACGAAACCACCATTGATATTTTAAATGCTCTCGGAAATATTGGGACGACATCGCAACTACCAGCGATTGAACGTTACCTCAACCATACAAACTTTGAAATAAAAAGAAAGACATATGAGGCCCTTCGATTTATAGATAATGAAAAAGCAAAAAAATATCTTTTAAATTGTTTATTGAGTGCTGAAAACGATTTACGAATTGCTTGTGCAGAATCTCTTGGATTTAGCAAAGAACCTGATTCTGCATTTGAGATATATAAAAATCTTCTTACAACGGAAAAGGATTCAAAAATATTACAAATAATTATCAAGCGGATTACAGTCATGGGATTAGATAACTTTCGTGAAGAGAGCATTAAAGCATTAGAAAATTATTATAATAATTGTGGAGCAGTGGAACTATGTAATGCCGCTAAATTTTCATTGGATAGTTTAAAAAAATAACGGTTTAGATTATAAAGAATTTTTACATTATAAATTTATGCTGAAATTTTTTCAGCTTTATCAAAAGGAGTTTTTATGTGTTTAAATAAAATGTTAGCAAAGATTATGGTCTGTTTATTATTGGCGGTAATAACTTCTGGGGTAGCGTTTGCCGAGGACTTTCATCTTGGTGGGAAAGTCAATCGTATAACATCTGTAGAGAATGGGTTACTAGTAATGTTGGATAGTGGTGTGCCAACAAAGTGCCAAGGGACGCCATATGGTTGGATTTTAATTCCAGAAACAAATAAAACAATGGTAACGTTGGCGATTCTTGCTAACCAACTCAACTTGAAGTATGTAGTCATCTATACTAAAGGATTAGTTAATGGCGTGTGTACTGCTACTCAGGTGGATGTTGGAACTTTACATGGTAACAATTAGTTAGTGCAAAAGATTGTTCTA
>JADGAM010000004.1:0-20103 GCA_015232015.1 Oligoflexia bacterium
AAAGATGCCTTCGAAAAGAAGAACCTTTCCTGGACCAACTTTTTCTGTCTGAGCATCTCTCTTGCTACATTTAAAATTATAAACAGGTGCATCTATTGTTAAACTTCGTTTAAGTTGACCTAAATGTTGACGTAATAAATCCCAATCGAAAGCATCGGGATGATCGAAATTGGGAATTCCTTTTTCTGTATAATTTGTCTTTGGTTGAGAGGGGAGATAGTAAGAGTCCATGTGTAAGAGAGAAAGGTCTTTGTTATTTACTTGAGCGATTAGCTTTTTAGCAAATGTGGTTTTGCCAGAACCTGAACCGCCTGCAATCCCAATAAGTAGCACTTTAATACTCCACGTTTAAATTTTTTTATTTATTTTTTTATTTACATAAATTTTTTTAAAAATAAAAAACTTACAAAGGTTTACCATAAGTGACTTTTGTTATAAAGATTTGAATGCAGAAATTGGAAGTTTTTTTGTAATTATTCACAGTGAAGAACAATATGACAATGGAACCATGTTATTATTTAGTAATTTTAGAGATAGAAAGGGCCCAAGAGTATAGATGTGATGATAGTGATGAAGAAGATGACGATAAAGAAAGTGAGATGACCCTTGGCGATATTGAAAAAATTAAAAACGACTCTCTGGCAAAGTTTAATTCTAGTGGTATCGAAGAATTTTCTATGGACGAAGCAGAGGTTGATGAAATGTTAGGAGATAGATCATATTCAGGCGGCGATATTCCTATTGAAACCTTGTTGGAAGTAGAAAGCAAAAATGCTTTGAAAAAAAATATAAGTTTTAAATTTTATTTTGATAGTGAGAGGGCCGAGTTTGATAGTGAAAATTTTGTAGAATATATAAATATTATAAAAGCTAAATATCCATCTATAATTGTAAAAAAAGAAAAAAAACAATATGAAGATTGGGATAAAATTTGGAAAGAATTTTATTCTCCAATTAAAATATCTTCAATTTTTGAAATAATTCCTAGTTTTTTAAAAGACAATTATCAAAGTGATTCGCAATGTTTTGTCTATATTTATCCCGGGCAGGGATTTGGTACTGGCGGCCATGAAACAACTCATCTGTGTTTAGAATTTTTAAGTGAGCTATGCAGTGATGATAAAAATAAGCGAGGCCCTTTTTCCTTTGATAATGCAAAAATTTTAGATTTTGGTTGTGGCTCAGGAATACTTGGTATTTCTGCTTTAAAATATTGTTATAAAAATAATTTGAATTTTTCAGTTGTTGATTTACTAGATATTGATTCGAAAGCTTTAGAAAATGCCCAAATTAATTTAGAATGGAATTTTGATAAATCAGCTTTTCCTAAAAATGTTAATTTAATTCAAAAGAACACTGCCCGCGGTTTAAATTTACAAGGAAGCAAAGAAGGTCATAATTTGATATTTGCTAACATTTTGATGAACGTTCTTTTAGAAGAAAAGAGTTATTTAATTTCTCTTTTGGCCCCGAATGGTTTTTTAATTATCTCTGGCCTACTTCAAGAGCAGATGAATATAACTTTAAATGAATATTTAAGAAATAATGAAAATAATGATTTAAAGCTAAAATTAATCTCTCAAAAAACAAAAGGGGATTGGGGCGCATTGCTTTTACAAAAAATAGATAAGTAAGTGGAAGTAAAAGTGAAGGTAAAAGCGAAGGCGAAAGTGAAGGTGAAAAAAATATGCATGCAATATATATCTCAGAGTATATCCCAGAGGATTTTGAACAAGAATTATTAGTATCAATAACTGATAAAAAAAAGCTTTTTCATTTAACACAAGTTTTACGAATAAAACAAAATGAGAGTATTTTAATTCTTGATGGAAAAGGTAATAAAGCAGTTTGCAAAATAGTAAGCATAAATCGTAAAGAACTCTTTTTAAGAGTTATAAAAAAAGAAATTAGTCAAAAGAAATTCAATCTAGATTTAGCTTTATGTATACCCAAAAAAGAATATCTTGAAGATATAATTAAAATGAGTGTAGAGCTTGGCATCGCTAAGATCATTCCCTTAGTTTCAAAGTTCTCTCATGGTAAAAGTAGTATTGGAATGGGAAATAGAGAACGGTTAGATAGATTAATTGAATCAGCAATGATTCAGTCAAATAATCCATTTAAATTAGAAATAGCGGAAGCGATAGATTTAATGGAAATTAGTTCAAAATTAAAATCCAAATATCAACAGATTTTTTTCTTTTGCGAGCATATCCACACGAATGAAAGCGCCGATAAATATCAATTTCCTATGAAAGCACTATCGTTTCAAGATCCAACTCTACTTATTATAGGGGCAGAGGGTGGTTTTGCTGTTGAAGAAGATGTTTTTATACAAAATATCTCTGGTATTAAGAGAGTTCATCTGCCTACTCAAATTTTACGATGTCCAACAGCAGTTTGTGCTGCTACTGGTTTTATTTTGGCCCATATTCTTGATTCTTGATTTTTAGTATTTGATATTGGACAACTCCTTTTTAAAAAATAGATAATATTTTTAAAGGGGAAAAAATATGAAAATGCCAAGAGAAGTGTCTCCAGAAACAAAAAATAAAAGCAAAATAAATGTACGCCAAGTAAATGAAGTGCGAGAAGCAGGTGAGGTAAACGAAGATTTAAATTTACTAAATTTAGATGATGATGTTCAAATAAAGTTAATAAATAATGGACTTGGATTTCATCAAGAAGAAGAGATGGATAAATATCTTCACACTTTTAAACCAAGTGCCAGTGCAAAAGTAAATCCTTTTATGGGATCGACTAGTTTGAACAGTTCGACTAGTTCGACTAGTTTGCGTAGTTCGATGAGTTCAATAAGTTCCACGAGCTCGCTAAGCTCACGTCCAGGGCCTTTACTTAACAATAAAACAATTATGAAACAAGAGAGTACAAATAAAATTGAGGCCAGACCTATGTCCTCGACTGCAACTTCCAATGCGCCCGTAGCATCTATGCCGATACCTGGGGCGGTACCACTATCCATGCCCTTAAACAAAGGAATACAATTCTTAGCATTTGCTATTGATATATCGATAATTTTATTAACAGAGTTTATAACTATCGCTGTGTTTTTCTTTATCCTTAGATTGCATTTCCCTATATCTGTAATTTTGAGGCCGTTGCAAGATTTACTTATGGTACCCACCATTTTAAATTTACATACATTCTTTCTTTCTCTAGATATAAGCGTATTTATTTATTTTTCTGCAATTTTTTTAATCTATTATTTTTTTTATTTTGGTTTTTTAGATTTGACTAAAAGAGGCACAATAGGAAAATCTATATTCAAACTTAAACTTGTTTCAACTAATAATAATAAGAATAAATCACTTGAAATACATATTGCACTTTTGCGTTCGGTGGTAGTACTATCATCAACGCTTGCATTGTGCTTACCTTTGTTTTTTGATTTCCAAGGAAAACTTTCTGGCAGTAAACTAATTCGATCGGAGGATTAATTTAAAAGATGTTTAATTTATCAAAAGAGGCCTTGTCCTTTTTAAATACAATGAGAAAATCGTCTTCTGCTAATAATTATTCTAATAGTAAAGTTAATAATAAAGTGAAAATTGTCTTCACTAATGGTTGCTTTGATATTTTACATTCAGGGCACATTACTTATCTTAATCAAGCAAGATCACTTGGTGATTTTCTTTTTGTTGGATTAAACTCAGATGCAAGTATAAAAAAAATTAAAGGTCCTGATCGCCCTATCAATAACCAACAGGATCGAAAGTTTGTGTTGGAAAATTTAAAGGCCGTGGATTTCGTAGAAATATTCGAAGAAGATACTCCCTTAGAATTAATTAAAACCGTAGTGCCAGATATTTTAGTGAAAGGTGGTGATTGGGAGATTTCAAAAATAGTTGGAGCTGATTTTGTGATTTATCATGGGGGAGAAGTGAAAAGTTTGAAATTTATAGAGGGAAAGTCTACTACAAACATAATAAAAATAATTCAAAATCTTTGATAATTGCGATTAATTGTTGATAAAAATATTTTTATCAAATTTGTTTTTTTCATTCGAAATTCATTAATAAAAAAATTTTTTCTATTCTAAATATTCATCTTTGTTACAGTTTTAAAAAATATTCAAAAAACTTTTCAATTTAAGTGTTAAGTGCAGGAAGAATTTGCCGAGTAAATTCTCGTGCAAAAGAAACAAGTAAAGTTAATGTTGTAGGAGACGTTAATTTTACTCAAGTATTGTTAGGTGTAGGATTTGTTTTATTATTAAAATACAGACAAGGTTAAGTTTGTATTATTCACAAGGAGGCCAGAGATGATTCGAGGAGATTAATGTATGGGTTTCAGAATTAACACAAACGTAACTTCACTTTCTGCTCAAAGACATTTATCTAACGGAACAGAAGAATTAAAAAAATCAATGGAACATTTAGCATCGGGTTCACGTATTGTGAGAGCGGGTGAAGATGCTGCCGGTTTAGCAATCAGTGAAAAATTAAAAGCTGAAATTAGAGGAACTACTCAAGCACAAAGAAACTCAAATGATGGTATATCTCTTATTCAAACTGCTGAGGGTGGATTAAACGAGATTTCTAGTATTATGATTCGTTTAAAAGAACTTTCTGTGCAATCAGCGTCAGATACTATGGGAGATAGTGAAAGGGGATTTAGTGATTTGGAGTTTAAAAGTCTATTACAAGAGGTTGACCGAATTGCTAATTCAACAGAATTTAATGGTAATAAAATATTAATGGGTCAAGGTGAAAGACTAGAGTTTCAAGTGGGAACTCACAATGATCCCAATTTAGATAGAATGAATTTTAATCCTCAAGAGAGTAATGCTACTACTGAGAAATTAGAAATAAGCGCTCTTGGTGTATTAAGCAAACAAGATGCTCAAACTAATTTAGAAGCTCTAGATAGAGCATTAGGAACTGTAAATGGGCAAAGAGCTTCTTTAGGCGCTCTTCAAAATAGATTGATGTCAACAGTTCGAAATTTAGAAGTAAAATCAGAAAACTTATCGGCCGCCAATTCACGAATTCGTGATGCGGATGTGGCCACAGAGACAGCTGATATGGCAAAAGGAAATATTTTAACTGCTGCTGGTACTGCAGTTTTAGTGCAAGCTAATAATTCTTCAGCAGCGGCCCTTAAGCTTATTGGCTAGAATATTTTTAATCCTACACTCCTCGAATTAGTAAAGAGAGGAGAAGTTTATAGATAATTTATCAATAAAGCTTCTCCTCTCTTTCTAATTATTTTTCTCAAATGTTATTTTCTAATTATTGTCACGAAATTTCGTTATTTTTATAAGGGCCTTAATTAATCACCGTCGCTTTCGCGCCAGCGGCTAATTAATCTAGTAATGCTATCGAGTAATAACTTATTCAAAATCTTAATTAAAAATTTAAAGAAATTATATTAAAAAATATTATACAATTATAAAATATTAAGTGTTATGTATACTCGTTAAGGTACACAAGCAATACGTATGTATATCTGCAGATTACATACTTCGTATACTTATGTTATTTATATTTATTGTTTTTCGTAGCATATATAAATAATCTAAAAATTACTTAATATTTAAATATTTAAATTTTTTGTTTTGATGAGGAAAAAATGAGTATCAGAAAAATAATTCCAACTTCTTTTATTAGTAGCTTAATAATCTTGAATATCTTATTAAGCTTAAGCGGAGTAACGATTGTTTATGCAAGTACACTTACTTTAGAGGAGTATTTAGAGCAGGTTCAAGGAAAAAACCAAGGCATAATTGCTTCTAAAGAAAGCTCTTCTGCTTACAAGAGTAAATCACAAGAGGGTGAGCTTCTTTTTGCTCCGTCTTTATTTGCAACTACCCAAACATTAAATGATGAAAAGCACACTGCAAATACTCTTTCGCTTGGAGATCGTACCATAGTTGATACCTATAGTGCTGGAGTAAGTGATATAACAAAATTTGGATTACAAAGTAAATTTTCCTACACTTTAAATCATTACGATATAAGAGGGGCCAGTCCTCTATATGTTCCAAAACCAAAATATTATGAAGCAAAAACTGGAGTAGAATTAATTTTTCCTATTCTAAGAAATTATTTATCCACGGAATATAAGGCCATGAGCAGTGCAACCTTAGCGACATCAATGGCCAACTATTATGGTGAATCTTATAAGCAAAAAATGATTTTAGCAGAAGCAGAGATGACTTATTGGAGATTAGTTTTAGCAAGAGAGACAGTTATAATTCAAAAAGATACTCTGGAGAGGTCTGAAAAAATTAGAGATTGGAACAATGATAGATTTAATAAACAACTTGCAGACAAAACTGATTTATTACAATCGGAGGCCGCCACTGAGGGGAGAAGAATTGAATTGCAAATGGCCTTAGACGAAGAACAATCAGCGATGAGAGCATTTAATAGTATTCGGGGAATTGATGGTGATAGGGTAATGGAAGCATTAAATAGATTAGATTATGGTGATAAAAAAAATTACTCTGCTAATGTGGTAAATATGGAAAAAATTCCTACGCCAGAATTTAAGAATATGAGAGATGATGTAAAGGCACAAGAACAACAAAAATTTGCCATAAATGCTTCTTCGCAGATAAGTAAGCAGAAAATTACTCCAATACTAGATTTATATGGATCAGCTTATTTAAATGGTAGAGAGGAGCGATTTGGAAAGACTGCTAGCGAATCCATTAGCACTCATTATCCAACACTTGCTATTGGGGTTAAATTTGTAATGCCTCTAGATTTTGCTCTTACTAAAGAGTTAAATAATGGTTATCTATTAGAAAAACAAGGAGCGGAAATTAATTTTCAAAAAAAATTATTTGATCAAAAAAGAGAGTGGCATGATTTAGTTAAAAAATTAGATGAGGCCAAAAAACGTTTAAAATTAACTGCATTACTTGCGGAATCACAACAATTAAAATTGAAACATGAAAGAGAACAACATAAAAAAGGAAGATCAACCACCTTTCAAGTTTTGACATTTGAACAAGACTACGCCACTGCCAAATTAAATAATATAAGGACAAAGACAGAGATACTAAAAATTTTAGCGCAAATGAAAACATTTTAAAAAATAAAAAATAAAAAATAGAGAAAGTAATTTAGGTAATTCCAATTTCATAAAATTAGTTATTACCTCAGTAGGAGAAATTGATAAGTGAATATTGCAAATATTTCTATAAAAAGACCGACGTTTGTTACTTGTATTGTATTTTTAATCATTGCTTTAGGAGTTCTTTCTTTTAAAAAAATGCCTGTGGATTTATTTCCGGATATCAATTTTCCAGTGATAATGGTTTTTACCATGTATCCGGGAGCGGGACCTTCTGAAGTTGAAAATTTAATTTCAAAAAAAGTTGAAGAGGAGCTAAGTTCCCTTCCTGGACTAAAAAAACTTAGATCTCAAAGCATGGAGGGAATGAGTAGAGTGATCGCTGAGTTTACGCTAGAAACTGATATCAAGTATGCTGAACAACAAGTGAGAGATAAAGTTTCCTCAGTAAGAAGAAAAATTCCCACGGATGCGAAAGATCCAATAATTAGAAGAATGGATCCATCTGAACAAGCAATTGCAATTCTTGCATTGTCGGCGCCACCTGCAGTCTCTTCTCAAAAGCTTTATGATATTGCTGAAAATGTAATAAAACCCAAATTTGAACAATTGGCAAATATTGGCCTTGTAGATATTTTTGGAGGGAGAAAACGAGAAATTCAAGTTCAACTTGATCGTGAAAAAATGAAGGCCTTTGAAATATCGGCCATGCAAGTAACAAATAGGATTCAAGCAGCTGGACAAAATATTCCAGCAGGAAAATTAGCAGAAGCAAAACAAGATACAATGTTTCGAACTGCGGGAGAGTTTTCATCATTAAAAGATATTGAAAAGATAATTGTTAACTTTATTGGAAATGATGTTCCGGTAACTGTGGCACAAATCGGTCGGGTGTATGATACATTAGTGGATGAAACAAGTAGAGTGTATGTAAATGGGGAGAAATCTCTTTTTATGATGATTTACAGACAATCTGGTTCCAATACTGTGGAAGCAGTAAATCTTGTAAGAAAGCAAATTGAAAATGTAAATCTCATTTTACAAAATCAACCAGGAAAACCACAAATTAAAATAGTAAGGGATGGATCAAAAGTAATAAAAAATAATATAGATGATGTTAAAGAATCTATATTGATTGGTATCGTTTTAACCTTTATTGTGGTTTACCTCTTCTTAGGAAATTTTAGGTCAACAATAATTACAGGGATTGCAATTCCCAATTCAATTATTGGTGCCTTCTTTTTAATGTCTCTTGCTGGATTTACAATTAACATCATGACGTTGTTAGCGATTAGTTTAGCGGTGGGACTTTTAATCGATGATGCCATTGTGGTTCGAGAAAATATTTTCCGGCATAATGAAATGGGGAAAAACCCTGTTGAGGCAGCACTGATAGGAACCAAAGAAGTTACATTAGCAGTTATCGCAACAACATTTACTTTGATTGCAGTGTTTGGGCCAGTGGCATTTTTACAAGGAATTGTAGGACAGTTTTTTAAACAATTTGGATTGAGTGTATGTTTTGCAATGTTTATCTCTCTTTTTGATTCTATGACCATGGCGCCAATGTTATCTGCTTATTTTGTTGGAAAGGTTCATAAACCTGGAAAAGACAATTCCCAATCTGTTTCTGGTGTTCACACTAATGATGATTCAAAACCAAGTGTTTTAAGATTTTTTTGGCCAACTTTTTATTTCGAAAAACTTCAACAATTTTTAGTAATTTTCTATGAGAAGGTATTAAGAATCACTCTTAAAATTCCCATCTTGATTATTTTATTAGGAATTGCTTCTTTCATTGCTAGTTTGGCCATCGTTAAATATGTGCCTAAAACATTCATTCCTCCCTCTGATATGGGAGAATTTTCAATAAGTATGGAACTATCTCCTGGAGCAACTTTAGATCAAACAAATAAAGTTGCAACTGAAGTAAACACCATTATTAGCAAAAATAAAGAAGTTATGACATCGGTGATGGTAGTTGGTGGTTTCAATGGAGAATCAAATAAGATTACATTTTACATTGAACTAATACCTTCAAAAAAACGCAAAGGAATAACCACCACAATGGTAAAAGATCAAATTCGCGAACAACTTCGTCCCTACGATTGGGCGAAAACAGCTGTGAAAGAGGTAGACTTATTTGCAGCAGGAAGACCATTTCAAATAAATATTGTAGGGCAATCTCTTGATCAAGTAGTAGATTTTGGAAATAAATTATTTGAACGTCTTAAAAAACATTCAGGGTTAAAAGATCCGGAGTTTAGTTACAAACCCGGTAAACCAGAGTTTCAAATAATAGTAGATGATTATAAGGCCTCAAGCTATGGAATAACAAATGCTACGGTAGGGTTGGAACTAAGAAATCAAGTGGAAGGTAATTTGGCCTCCGTATTTAGAGAGGGCGGTCTAGAGTATGACGTAAGAGTAAGAATGCAAGAAAGTAACCGTAATATCAGAAATGATTTTAACAAAATATATATTCCTAATATTAATAATCGCCAAATACAGTTGAAAAATTTTGCAAGTAAAAAAGAGACAACAAGTCCTGCATCTATCGATCGTATAGATCGAGGCCGTTCAGTACAAATAGGTGCCGACATTGCTCCCAATGGACCAGGATTAGGAGGAGTAATGAATGATGTGAAACATATTCTTGAACATGAATTAAAACTTCCTGAGGGGATGCGCTACTCATTTACGGGTCAATCTGAAACATTTACAGAGTTGGGTCCGAATATGATTATGGCGGCAATGCTTGGTATTCTTTTTATATTTTTAGTCTTAGCAAGTCTTTATGAATCTTTTGTTACTCCATTTACTATTATGCTTGTTTTACCTCTGGCCGCCTGTGGTGCTTTTGCAGCTCTCTATATTACAAAAACTTCTTTAGATATTTATTCTATGATTGGCTGTATAATGTTACTAGGGCTCTCTACTAAAAATTCTATTTTGTTAGTTGATTATGCCAATCAAAAAGTGGCCGAAGGATTAAGTAGAAGTGAAGCTATAATTTTTGCCGGTAAAACTAGACTTAGACCCATTCTTATGACTACTGCTGCTTTGATTGCAGGTATGGTTCCTATTGCAATTGGCCTGAACGAGGCCTCTAAGCAGAGAGTTAGTATGGGAATTGCGATAATTGGGGGTTTGATTAGTTCAACTCTTTTAACATTAGTGGTAGTGCCTGCGGCATATTCTTATATTGATCGCTTTAGAATTTTTTGCAAAAAATTTCTGGGCAGAATTTTTGGAGTTGAGATTACAGAAAATTGACTTAAATGCACTATTTTCCCAAGATGCTTTTAAGAGTTGATTGTTGACTTAATAACAGAATAAACATAGGATTCCAATTGGTGATCTAGGTTGAGCGGATGTTTGACTGATAAACCCCGCCAGGTCGGGAACGAAGCAACGGTAGTCGGAACAAATATTGCGCTTTAATCTAGGTCACTATTTTTTTGCTTATTTTTCTTATTCAAATGATCTACTCATGACTTATCAAGTATTGGCCAGAAAATGGAGACCTAAGAATTTTGATCAAGTAATTGGACAGCCGCATGTTGTTCACTCTCTAAAAAATGCAATTACAAGACATAAAGTAGGGCATGCTTACCTGCTGACTGGAACAAGAGGTGTAGGTAAAACTACCATTGCTAGAATTTTGGCCAAGGCCTTAAGATGTAAAAACCTTATTGATCCTATTGAAAGTGGCAATCCATGCTGTACATGTGAAAATTGTTTAGCAATTGATAGTGAACAAACGTTAGATGTTTTAGAGATAGATGGTGCTTCTAATAATGGGGTTGAGCATATTCGTACTCTGATTGAAAATGTTCATTACTTACCTTCTAGTGGTAAATACAAAATATATATAATTGATGAAGTTCATATGCTATCCAAAGAGGCATTTAATGCTCTATTGAAAACATTGGAGGCACCTCCCTCTCATGTAGTATTTATTTTTGCAACCACAATCCCTGATAAGATTTTAGAAACCATACTTTCAAGATGCCAGCGTTTTGATTTTAAATCAGTATCGAAAGATGAAATTAGATCACATATTTCATTCATTTTGAGAGAAGAAAAAATCGCTTTAGAAAATAATAATATATTAGACTATATTGCGGATGAAGCAAATGGCTCACTTAGAGACGCCCTTTCTTTGTTAGATCAAATTCTAATATTTTCTGATGAAAATAAAATATCAGAAGAAGTGTGTGTGCAGGCCTTAGGAGTTGCTCCTAAAACTAAAATTAATGAACTTATAAATTTTCTTTTTAATTATGATGTACAATCAGTATCAAGAATTTTTAGAGAATTGATAGCACTTAATGTGGAAACAAAAAAAATTGCTATAGCTATTCTTGATAGATTGTTTGAGATAATAAATAACCCGGCTTCCGTAACTTTATTTGCTAATCCCATTACAAATGCACTTGGCAAGGATGAACTTTTTTGGATTTATGAAGTCTTAGTAAAAGATTTTGAGTGGTCAATAAAATCACTCTTGCCTGAAAAGACTACAGAAATTATTCTACAAAAGATTGCACTAAGAAATACCTTTTTTGGTAAGAGGAAAAACATAGTTACAGCAGCAGCAGCAGCAACAGTACCAGAAACAGAAACAGCACCCTTAGTAAATGATGCCTCTACTTCTACTTCTACTTCTACTTCGCCTTCACCTTCGTCCTCATCTTCTGCTAATACAACACAAACACCCAGTGTCCTCACGTGGAAAGATTTTTTGCTTTTTTTAAATAATAAACTGCCTTTAATGTCTACTAATTTAAAAAATGGAAATTTATTTTCTCCAATTAACTGCAGTAATACCTTATTAAGAATTACTATTGCTTTTGCTGAAAAAAATAAAATTTTTTTGGAGTATTTTCAAAAGAAAGATAATTTAAATCTTCTTCTCAATTATCTTTCAGAATTTTTTAATGTGCAGATTTCAAATGTTTATATTGATTTCAAGCTGCTAGATAGTGATATGGAAACAAAAACCAATTTTTCTAGTCAAATAGAAATAGAGCAAAAAGAAAAAGATTTGATTGCAGAAAAGGAAAAAGAAAACCTTTTGGCCAACCCTTTTATAAAAGAAGCAGAAAAGTTATTTAATTCGAATATCGATCGAGTTATTATAAAAAAATAGCTGCTAGCTGAGCTGATAGTTCAGGCCGGCAACTGATCGACTGCCGACTTATGGTCAACAGTTGACGACCAAAAATTAACATATAAATTTACTAGGAGATTTACTATATGAAAAATAATATGAATCAATTAATGAAACAAGCACAACAAATGCAATCAAAGATCGCGCAGCTTCAAAATGAACTTTCAGTAAGAGAGTTAGATATCTCTTCTGGCGGAGGAATGATTAAAATTAAAATTAATGGAAAACAAGAGATATTAAGTCTAAAAATAAATAGAGAATGCGTAGATCCTGATGATATGGAATCATTGGAAGAATTATTAAAAACAGCAGTCAACCAAGCAGTAAAAGAGTCTAATGATATGGTATCAAATGCTATGTCGAAAGTTACCGGTGGATTAAAAGTACCTGGATTGTTTTAATGAATTTTGCGACCACAACAGCTAAGCTTCCTGAAAAAATTTTGCGTTTAAATGAATTTTTTTCTCGCTGGCCAGGAGTAGGAGAAAAAACTGCTCTTCGTTTTACCTTGGGATTACTTAAGTGGAATAGTGAAGATATTACACGTTTTGCTTCTACCTTGACCGACCTTTTATCTTTGCAAAAATGTGAAGAGTGTGGAATTTTTTCTGATTTCAAAATATGTCAAATTTGTTCATCTGATTTTCGAAAAGAAAGTAAAACTATTTGTGTAGTAGAATCATTGGCCGACTATTTGGCCATAGAAAAGAGCAGTTTTTTCAATGGAGTCTATCATATTTTAGAAGGAGTTTTGGCCCCATTACAAGATGTTGGTCCAAGTGAATTGACTATAGACAAATTATTATTAAGAATAAGAAGAGATGATATTGCTGAAGTAATACTGGCGCTAAATCCTTCAGTAGAAGGAGATATTACTTCTTCATATATAAGAGAACAAATAGCTGAAGGGGTAAGAGTTAAGCGAATTGGTCTTGGTATTCCGATGGGGGGAAACTTGGAATACTTTGATACGCTTACGATTAATAAGGCGTTGGAGAATAGTAAGTTTCTTTAGGATAGTAAAAGGAAACTATTTCTCTAATATAGGTCTTAGAACTATAGATTCATAGTTCTATAGTTCTAAAATCCTTAGGTCCTTATAGGATGGTAAAATTGTAGTTAGGGGAAAAAAGAAGGGGGGAAAAACATTTTGAAAAGTCTTTTTCAAAATTTCAGAATTCATATCTATAAATTCTATAAAATTTTCAAGCTAAAATTAAACAGCAATAATAAATCATTGCAGAAGGATGATCAGTATGTCTTTTGTAAATTACCATAGTAAAGAGATAAACTGTAAAATTGTCTATTATGGTCCGGGATTAGGAGGAAAAACCTCAAACATTCAATACATATATCAGAAGACTTCTGGTCAACAACGAGGAAAATTAATAACTTTAAATACTAAAAACGAAAGAACTTTATTTTTTGATTTTTTACCGCTAGACTTAGGAGAAATACGGGGATTTAAAACAAGATTCCATCTTTATACGGTACCAGGACAATCTTTTTATGAGGCCAGCAGGAAGCTGATTTTAAGAGGTATTGATGGACTTATTTTCGTGGCCGATTCTCAGTTAGAGCGAATGGAAGAAAATATGGAAAGCTTCCAGAGCTTGGGAAAAAATTTAGAAGAACAAGGCGCGGATATAGGAAAATTGCCATTTGTAGTTCAATGGAATAAAAGAGATCTTCCAAATATCTCTTCTATTAATGACCTTAGGATAAAATTAAATACTAGGAAAGTACCTGACATAGAAGCGATTGCTAGCAATGGAGTTGGAGTTTTTGAAACACTTAAAACAGTAAGTAAAATGATTTTGCTAAATCTTAAAGGAGGACTTCAATAACAATAATTATTAATGAATATTGATAAATATTGATAGATGTTTATGAATAAAAAGTAAGTTTACTTACTTAAATTTAAGTTTAAATTTAATTTAGATTTAAATTTTGCTTCATAGTATAGTACTGGCCAACAATTTTTCTGGGGAGGGGGATTATGGTCATTAGTAGTGATTATGAGGAAAGGCGTCTCACCTCTAAACAAATAGAGACATTAAAAGAACTTCTTGTTCAAAAGAAGAGGGATCTTAATTTTAGGAGTAGGTATTCTGAAGATTTCCATATCGATACCAACGAACGTAGCGATGAAATCGATTTTGCAAATGCTGATGCAGTTAATTCCGAACAAATTAGGTTTAGGAATAGAGAAACATTTTTTGAAAAGAAAATAGATGAGGCATTACAACGAATTGATGACAACGAATACGACTTGTGTGAAGAATGTAATGGACCTATTGGTTACCTTCGGCTCCTAGCAAGACCAACTGCCAATTTATGCATTATCTGTAAAGAGGATGCTGAGAGAGATGAAGTGAACACATATTTCTCCAAAAACAATCGTCATCGAGGGAAAATGTTATCATATCTTTCTTCAGATCTTCGAGATTAATTAAAATTATCAAATCGAAACTTCTTATCTTTAGGAATGGGAACTTACATAAGTCCTCATTCCTAACTTTACATTTCCTATTCAATTCTATCTAAAATTTTATCTTTGATTTTTATCGAATAGAATTCCTTGATTGGTTTTTTGCTTTTTATCCTTTTTCTCCTTATCATTAGCATTCAAATGATCGTCGTTATTGTCAAATTCATCTTGATCATCTTTGTCATCATTGTCTTTATTTCTTTTAACAATATTTTTGCTATTCTTATAGGAATCAAAAACCTTCATTTTTTTTAATTTAACTTGCGATTTTTTTATTTTTTCTTTTTCCTGCAATAAGAATATGGTTGATGCCAACATTTCTTCTTCTTGCCCTTCGTTATTGTCTACCATATCTCCTGCCATTTTATTTCTATTCTTATATTCACTTGCTTGTTTATAATTGTAGTTATTTTTTTTCTTATTTTTCATAGAGGGGTTATTGGTAGATAAAATTTCATTTAAGGCCACTTCTTCATTAATTTCAGCTCTAGATTTGAAATTATTATTATATTGCTCTTTTTTTGCTTCTTTTTTTTCTTCTTCTTCATTTTCTTTTTTCTTTTTATTTTTGGAAATTTTTGGAGTTTGTAGCTTATTACCTTGAGTTTGTTCTGTGAGCATTTCAGTAATAGAAACTTTCTTTTTTCCTCCAACTTTTTTGCTTAACTTAGAGATTTCAGTGGGACTTAGAACTTTTAATAAATTCATTATGGAATTACCGAATATATCAGGCATATCGTTCTCCTTGGGAGTATTATCAACTTCTACGTTTTGACCATCAATGGATTCTTTTTCATCAATCTCCTGAATATTTTTGTCATTTTTTTGTTGATTATCATTATTTTTTTCTGAAGCGGAGATTCTTTCATCATTGGTAGCACTAGCAACAACAGAAGCAACAGCATCAGCTTCAACAGTGGTTAGCACATTTATAGAAGTAGAAGCACCTTTAGAAGCATTTTTTTGAATGGGATTTTTTTCTATTTTTAGATTTTGTAGCTTATTTTCTTTTTCTTGTAATGTTTCCTTATATTTTGCAAGGTCGGTACGATTTTTAAAATTTTCAGACATTTCATTAATCAAGGCCTTTGTTAATAATATTTTTTCCCCTCCACCAATTACGCTGCTTATTTGAGAAACATATCCAGGAGTAATAATTTTTAAAATGTTCATTACGCTTGAAATGGAGAAATTACTGACAATTTCTCCTTCTGCCTTTTCATTATTATTGGCGTAAGTAGAACCATTATCAGTGTTATTTTTATTTAATTGCCCTACATCTCCCACTATTTGTCCCACCCCATTTGATAAATTATTAGTTATATATTTTTATCGTCGCATTATGAATAAACTTAACTAAAATAGTTAGGTAAAAACTTTCATCAATACATCATCGAACCAATTATGTTTAATTTTCTAATATAAACACCTGGACAAAACCCTCAATAATTTTTATAAAATCTTATAGAGATTTAAGCTTTCTTGAATTAATAAATTATTATATTATAAAAAAATAATTTTAATTGGGGAGTGGCGCAGCGGTAGCGCAGTAGACTGTTAATCTATTGGTCGTCGGTTCGAACCCGACCTTCCCAGCCAAATATCTTCCATGTAAACCCCAGTTTCTACTCTCAAAAAAGAGATTGGATTCTGGGGTTTTTTATTGTTTCTATCGCCTTCTTCTAAGTTTTTAAAATTTTTTACGATTGGGGTAATCGGGAAGTTATTAAGTTTCCATTCCTAACTCGTTCACTCGCTATTTTAGGTACTCTTTGAAGAAAAAAATTTTTTGGCCTCATTGACAGCAATTGCTCTATGAGAGTGGAGTTGTTTCCACTCATCCATCTCTGCGAGTGAAGATTGAGATGAAGATTCGGTAAGATCAAGAGAGGGGATAAAAACTGGATCAAAACCAAATCCGCCACTACCTCTTATTTCATGTCCAATTTTGCCTTCAAGGCGACCTTCAAAAAAGAAAATTTCTTGTTCTGAAAAATAAAAACATAATACACAAACAAAACAAGCTTTACGATCACAATCGTTTGGAATATTTTTCAGCTTTTCTAATAATAATTTACATCGATCATTGTAAGTGAGATTTGTCTTTTTATCTCCTTCAATGTCTCCGAAGCATGCTTCTCCGAAGCGTGCAGAATGAATTCCAAGCTCAGTTGGTAAGGCCAAAACATTTAAACCAGAATCATCTGCCATAACGGCAATTTTATTTGCTGATCTAATTGATGTTTTATTTCTATTGTTAACTTTAGTATTAAAATGATTATAATATGCTTGCGCCTTTAATAAAGCATTTTGATGATAACTATCTCCATCTTCTAAAACCTCTAAGGATTTTTCTTGTTGAGAAGTGGAGATAAGTTTTATGGGAGAATCTTTTAAAAGAGCTTCAAATTCAAAAAATTTATGTTTATTGGAGGAGGCAAATATAAATTCAAAATTTTTCATTTTGTCTTGTTTTATTTTATTTAATTTAATTTAGATAATTTTTTTTTGTTCTTCGAAAATTGTTTTACATGCTTCTTGAGCACAATAGAGCATTCGATCCAATTCATTCTTACTAAATGGTGTTCCCTCGGCCGTACCTTGTAATTCAATGAAGCGACCATTCTCGCTCATAACAATGTTCATATCTGTGGCCACACTTGAATCCTCATCATAATTTAAATCTGCAATAACTGAACCGTCTTTTGTAATTCCTACACTAACGCCTGCAATTCTTTCTTTTATTGGGTTTGATTTTATTACTCCATCAATAAGAAGTTTTTTGACGGCCAAACCTAAGGCCACAAATCCGCCTGAAATAGAGGCAGTACGTGTTCCGCCATCAGCGACTAATACATCACAATCAATCATTATTGATCTTTCTCCTAAAAGATTTAAGTCTATTGCTGCTCTTAAGGATCTGCCAATCAGACGTTGAATTTCTTGAGATCTGCCACAAATTCCTTTTCTTTCTCTTTGTGTTCGAGTGTGTGTTGAGTGAGGTAACATGGCATATTCTGCGGTAACCCAACCTTTTGCAGACCCCTTTAGAAAAGCTGGAACCTCTTTTTCTAAAGAAGCAGTAATGTGGATTTTAGTATTGCCGTATTCTACAATAACACTGCCAAGTGCATAGGGGTTTATATTAGGGGTAATTTTAATTTGGCGAGGAATTGTTCTCTTTACTAGAGTTTCTTGTAAAATCTCTTGCAATAAGTCTTTTTTGTCCAAAGTTTGGTTGTTCATAAAAATTTCCTTATATATATATTTATTTAAAAAGATTGGTTAATTATCTGCGGACCATAAATAATAATAAACAATTAACAAAAATAATGCGTTTTTTTAAGTAGAATAAATATAAATCACATAAAATTTAGTGGATCAATGTCAATTTTCATTTTAAGAGATGAAGGTAACTGATGATTACATTCGACAGTACTAATAAGGTTATGTAAATCATTTATTTTAGAGTTAGGAGTTCTAAATAGAATGCACCAGGTGTAAAAACCTACTCGTTTTTCAGTGATGGCGGTTTTAGGTCCTAATAATTCTACAGAGATAAAATGCTTGTCTCGAATAGTTGTTAAAATTTGAAATAGCAGATGGGTATGCTTTACTACTTGTTGTTGATCTTTACTCATTAAATAGATGAGTGCCAATCTCGAAAATGGAGGGAAAGAACATTCTTTACGAACATTAATCTCACTAGTGTAAAACTGATCAAAAAGGTTTTCTTTTACAATATTTAAAGTTTCATTAGTTGGATTGTATGTTTGAATGCATACTTTGCTTTCTCCCCCGAAACGACCGGAGCGACCTGAAACTTGAGTAAGTAATTGGTAAATTTTTTCATTGATCCTAAAATCTGCATAATTTAAATATGAATCTACTCCCAGAATTACAACCAACTTAACTTTTTTAAAATTGTGCCCTTTAGAGAGCATTTGGGTACCAACTAAAACATCAATTTTATGTTGATGAAAATCATCTAATCGTTTATTTAATTTGTTTATTGTATTTATTTCTTCACGATCAAAGCGTTCGATTATCTTTTCAGGAAAAAGTGTTGATAGGATTGCTTGCACTTTTTCAGTACCAAACCCAATGTGTAAAATATCAAGACAATTACATATTGGACATAGAGTGGGAGTGGGTATCATGTAACTACAATATTGGCAGGATAAAATATTTTTTTTACTAAAGAAACGCAATTTTGTAGAGCAATTAATACATTCAAATGAATGTCCACATGATTTACATTGAAAAAAGTTAGCAAAGCCTAACCGATTTATTAGGATTAGAATTTGATTTTCAGATTCAAGATTTTTTTTAATCTCTTTAACGATCTCACTAGTTAAAGGCCAATGAGAGGGAGGTTTAGTAGTAGAAGCAGGAACAGCAGGTACTGATGATGGTCGTGATCTTGTATCGATAAGTTCTATGTCAGGTAATTGTGCTAGATTAACTCTTTCTCTTATTTCAAAATAGTATCTATCATCTACGGAGGTGGATTCTGATGTGGATAACTTGAAAAAATAAAAACTTTCAATTGATGGAGTGGCCGATCCTAGGATTATTGGAATATTTAATAGTTTTGCTTTTTTGTAGGCCACATCGCGAGCATGGTAGGTGCAACGATCATCTTGCTTATATGAATGATCATGTTCTTCATCTATAATAATTAATCCCAAGTTATCAATAGGTAAAAAAATTGAACTCCGAGCTCCAATAATAAGTTTTGTAGTTGAAGTAGAAGCTGGATTTTCTGTGACCAGATTTTCCCATATAAAAAGTTTTTGTTTTTCAGTAAGAGCACTATGATAAGGATATATTGGAACAGATAAATAATTTTCAAAAATTGTAATAAATTGAGGGGTGAGATTTATTTCCGGTAATAAAAATAATACAGATTGATTATTCTTAAAACACTCTTCCATCAATTTTAAATATATCATCGATTTTCCACTGCCAGTTACTCCGTGGATTAAAGACTTAAAATGCTTTTTTTTACTTAATTCTGATGAAAGTTGGTTAATGATTTGCTGTTGAAGGTTAGTTGGTTCAAACGTTGTAGTTGCTGTTGACATATGTTTTTCTATAATTGGCGATTTAGATTTAATACTTTTTCTTTTCGCAGAAACTGACAAGGTTTGAAGTGCGGGAATTGTATCAAAAATTAATTTACCTAAACTATAATGGTAGTATTTTGAAACCCACTTAAAGAGTGATAAATCATTGCCATCTAGAATAATTTTTGTGTCTATTGGACCACTTATTTTTTTATATGAAATTTTTTTATCAGCATTTTCGCTAAAATCATTTAACGAAATGCTAATTATGCATCCCAATTCATTTCTTCATCTGAATATTTAAATTCAGTATTTTTCATTGC
>JADGAM010000004.1:20170-52898 GCA_015232015.1 Oligoflexia bacterium
GAATTATGAATAGGGTAATTGACTGCTACTTGATAATATTTTTTAGACATTTTATTTTATTGATCAATTAAACATTAAACATTAAAAAAGAAATGGAAATTTTTGTTTTAAATATTGAACTTCGAAAAGATTTTTATTAGGTCTAAGTTCAGTTGCTTTCTTTACAAAAATTTCATGAGAAATATCCTTATGCTCGAGAGAAAGAGTTTTAATAACATAATTTTTTTGTTCAAATGTTTTTAAAGTAATATATCTAGGGGCATTAAATAAACTTAGAAAAGACGAATATTCGTCGATACTCAGCTCAAATTCAAAATCTTGATTATGATGGTAAAAATATTTTAATAAATGTTGATTATTGTTAAATAGCATTTCAGAATTTTTCAAAAGAACTTTCCAAGTAAATTCTCCGCTTTCATTAGTAAGAAAAATATTTTTATTAACATAAAAGGAATTTTCCGCCAACAAACCCATAATTTTAGCTTTTTCCGAGGGATTAGTTGGAAGAAGAGGTGAAGTTTCAGTTTTTTTCAGAGCAGGATTTTGTGTTATCTGCTGTAGATAAACTTTGTATTTATCTAGTAGTTCAAATTTTTCTTTATTTATTATTTCTTTATTAAATTGGAAATCATCATTATTTTCTTTTAAAAATCTAGTAACTAGACCACGGTGATTTGAAAACAGGTAATAAAATAATGAGTAGAATATATTTCTCGAAGTACCAATTTTATCGGAGGTGAATTCTTTTAGTAGGCCTTCACTATTATCGATATAAAAAACATCTAATAAAGAATTTTTATTCATTTTTTCATCATTAAATATTTTTTGTAATATTGTTAAATTGCCTTGAGTTTTATCCATATAGAAAGTAAGTTCAACAAAAATCTTACTTGCTTTTTCATCAGCATTAAGATTAAGTTCTTCGTTGATACAAAACTTTATTATACTGGAATTTGCAGTTATTGTTTTATTAGAAGCATTTCGAAGAAGTGATTCTGCAGTTGGATTTATGGCCCAACAATTAGAATTAATGGTAATGATAGTTAAAAATAAAACAAATAAAGCACGTGTTAATATATTTATAAATGATATATGCATGTGAAGTTCCTTATAAAAATTTTTTCTAGTGAATTGTTATTCGATTTGTTATGATAAAAATGCTCTATTAATATAATATATATTTTATTTTAGAAAAAAGAATATGTGTAAATTAAAATCTACAATTATAATCAGTTTATATTGCATTAGCAGTAGTTTTCTGATTAATTTAAATTCCAATCTCAATTTCGCATATGCTGGCGCCAGAATTCATGATTATGAGACAACAAGATTAAAATCAACTGCCGGGACAGGTGTTGCATCAGTTTTAATGGAAGAATCCTCTGTTTTAAATCCTGCCCCCATTGCTTTTTTTAATGTTTCTTCGTTTTATGTGCAAAAGACAAATATAAAATATGGCGAGAGTAATGTTACAATAGCGGATAGTTCAAATTCTAGTTCATCATCTCAAACATCTTCCTTGTCTTCATCTTCACCATCTGCAAAGGACGACTCTAGTTCATGGGCGGTAACTGTATCTGATGCAAAGAGTGGAGTTAAAGGTTCAGTTAGTTATCAAAAACAAGAAGAGTGGTTTGATCAGAGAAAACGTTTTAATGTAGCTCTTGCAAGTAATGTTGGCAAAACATCATCGCTTGGTTTTATGTATAGAAGAACAACAGACAAGATAAGTGATGATGGTCAAAATTATTCAGAAAAAAACTACAATCAAATGGTCATAGGTAGTATGTATGCCTTAAATGAAAATTTCACTGTTGGTATGTTAGTAGTAGATCCCTTTAAAAGTAAGATAGATGATAATCGTGCTTTTTTAGGTCTGCAATTTATGCTCACCAATGTCTTAACTTTAATTGCTGATGTAGGCTCAGATTATAACCAAAATCTTGCAAATAGATTTGTTTATAAAGGAGCAGTACAAATTAATTTTTTTAGTGATCTCTATCTGCGTGCAGGTTTTTTTAATGATAAAGGCCTAAATGAGTTGGGTAATGGAGTGGGTATAGGTTGGGTTTCTCCTCGACTACTTCTGGAGGCCGCAATGAAAAATACTGAATTTAAATATTCAGATGAAGAAATGCATAATTATACTTTAAATAAACCAAAAAATATGCGAGAGATTGCCTTTTCAATTTCCTACCGCTTTTAAGTAGCTGTTATAAATAGAGTCTCATTCCTAGAGAAAATTTCTAAGCTTAATTAAATTTAAGGAATCAGTTTCAGTTGCCCTCGCTACCTGAAGTATAAACTGATTAATTTAAATTCAGTTACGCTTACAAAAATTTAAGTTCAATTTTATTTCTATATTATATTCATGAAAAATAAATTGAAGTAAAATTGGTGATAGCATGAACAAAATTTTTTACAAAACAGAAAGGTCTGTCATTTTGGCCAAATTCAATAAATTCAAAAAGCATCGTATGAAAAAGGATGGGGATGAATAGATATAGCGATAATAATAACAATAGTGATAAGAATACCAATGAGATTTTATCGGATAAACCAAAAATCTTGATTGTAGTAGATAGCGATAATTTCTTGCATTCACTTAGAAATCATATCGATATTGGCCGCTGGAATGTTGAATTTGCTAATAATTTTAAAGCAGCTTCAATGTATTTGAATACTGAAGTTACCGAATTCAATTGTATTATTATAAATCCCTCATTGGAAAATAAAAATAATGGTCTACTCCTTTTGAAATCATGTCATGAATTTCATAATTCTGTATCTATCTATTTACTTAATAATCATTTTGAAGATTGGATTGATCAACTAGCTAATAATAATCTTGGAATTCAAGGGGTATTGAAAACTCCGGATGAAATAATAAATGTCATAGAAAAAATTGAAGCAGGAATGGTTCCTGTAACAGAAATGAAGAAAAATATTATTTCATTACCCCAAAACGATCTTAATAATGATTACATTCCAATTAAGACTCAAAATTTTATTGCAGGTCAAGTATCTTACTATGATATCTATATATGCTTAGGTAAAAATAAATATTTAAAATTAATTAATTCTGGTGATCTTTTTGATTGCAAACGTTTCTATAAATATAAAGATAAAGGACTTAATTATTTATTTATTAAAAAGGAAGATCAAGAAGAGTATTTGGGATATTGTGAGAGTTTAATGAGCTGTGCGATTAGCTCTCACCAGGCATCGTCTGTTGTTAAAACAAAACTTATATTAAATTATGGAAATGAAGTAATTAAATTTCTAAAAATTAAAAAATTAGATGAAAGAACAATTGAATATGCTACAAATTACACCGATAATGTCTGGAAACATTTAGACAAAATTAAAAAAAATAATAGTGTATTAAAAGATATTTTTAAAAATATAAGTAACTATGACCATGTAGCTTCTACCACTTTTATTGCTGGTATTGCAGGTAGAGCTTTTGGATTAGAATCCTCAATTTGTGTAGAAATTTTAGGGTTAGGTGCCTTGTTACACGATATTGGACTAGTCGATCTTTTAAAATTGTACACCTATGATCCAACTATTGATATCCTTAATAATGAAACATTGATTGAGTTAGAGATAGAAAAAGAGGGGTGTCCAAATTCCAGAAGGAATGATTTGAAAAAGTTGTATTACTTACATCCAGAGAGAGGAGCGGAGATATTAAGTCAGATGGATAAAATTCACCCCACTATTATTCAAATAGTTGCCCAACATCATAATAGAATAGATGGAAGTGGATTTCCAGCAGTAAACAAAGGAACTGCCTTGAATCCGTTGTCACAATTAGTGGGTATCTCTGATGAGTTCACAAGACTTATTAAATTACATGATACCTCCGATACAAATAAAATCATTAAAGAATTTTCTAAAAAAATAAGTTCTTTTCAAATGCCAATAAGAAATGCTTTTTTGTCAATTTGTTGTGAATAAACTGTTTTTTTACAAGCGCATATCACTCAGAGAAGGTTTAATGTAAAAAAATAGATTGAAAAATTTTTATATTTTTTGACGGGCCATTAAGAAATGGGAAGTTATTAAGTTTACATTCCTACGTGTACAGGAAGGGATTTATAAAGCAAAATCATCTTATATAAGTCTTTTGATGAAATTGATAGATTTGATAGCGATGATGTTGATGTTGATCGATGAAAATCAGGATGAGAATTAACAAGAGATACATTGTGAAAGGTAAAGTTTTTGCGATCAAATTCTATTTTAATATTTATTTCTCTCGATTCATAAATAATAATATTTAAAGTTTTACTTAAAGGATTGTCGATCAAAGAATATTCAACACCATTAAATTTTGCTTTAAGGGCCGGAATTATGTTTCCATTTTTGCCCTCTTCTTCATTAACTTTATTTTTATTTTTATTTTGCGATATAAAATAAAATACATTATCTGATAGTTGATCGTATGCTTCTGTAGTTAGGCAAATTTTGGGTTTGTCCATGTAGGGTTTACCGGCAGTTGGACAAAAAGTAGCACAGTTGCCACATTCATTACAAAAGTTGGAGATGTTTGCTGTTTGATAACGTTGATTAATTGTCCAGTCGTAGGATTCACCATAACTAAGCTCGCCATTTTTTAATATGATATCTTTAATTAAAAACTGCTGAGGAAAATTTTTAATTTCATAACTAAAATTTGCACGATTAGGACATACACTTACGCAAACATCACACAAATTATCACAATACAAACAACGTTCAGATTCAAGTTTTGCCTCTTTATCGGATAAATTTTTTATTACTACATCAAAGCCTTTACGCTTCTTTAATTCTATCTTGGGCACAGGAATACCATATGCTCTAGTTGATTTTTTAAATCTTAATTCATCAATATTGATGTTTTTTTTATGAATAGAATAATCTTCCACGATGCTCGAAAGATTTTGAAAAAAATCTGCAACTTGTTCTTTGGCGGCAATGGTAAGAGCAGTATTAAATCCATCTGCGATTCCCTTAATTATTGAAGATGGTCCGCGGACTACATCTCCTCCCATTAAGACTTTATTAACGTCAAAATTTGGCGGAAGAAAATTTAGGGATGTTTCTTGTCCGATGGCATTTATTATGTAATCAGCTTTAATGTTAAAATTTGACCCTTCAATAATTTTTGAAATAGCTCTTCCGCTTTTATCCATTTCATTAGTCAAATTCATTTTAACACATTCAAGGGCCACTACTTTTCCTTTTTTGCTAATGATTTTGTTTGGAAGAGTAAGTTCGATTACATTAATTTTTTCATTTGTTAATTCATGAATTTCTTCTCTATCGGCGGGCATTTCTTTTGTTGATCTTCTGTATATAATATCAACTTTACCTTGAGGACCTACTAAACGTTTGGCACTTCTAGCAGCATCGATTGCAGAGTTTCCTCCACCAATAACAACAACTTTTTTAGGTAGTTTTTTTATTTTATTCCATTTAACTAATTCTAGAAAACTAAGAAAATCGATTAAACCAACTTGATGAGCATTAGTATTTATTTCAGAGATTGAAGTTGAAGTTGAAGTTGAAGTTAATAGAATTTCTTCTCCAGGAAGATTTAATTTTTTCGCCTTACTTGCTCCAACTGCTACATAGATATAATCAAATTTGTCTTGCAGTTGCTTGAAATCTTCGATATTTGTTAATTCACTATTTTGGTTAATCACAACTCCTAGGGATTTAATTCGTTCAATATCATGCTGTACTCTTGTGGGAATTGTTCTAAAATTTGGAAGAGCATATGCCAGCATTCCGCCTGCTGTTGGTTTTTTTTCAAAAACATGAACCTTAAGGCCTGCCAATCTTAAATAGTAGGCAGCACTAAGTCCGCTTGGCCCTCCTCCAATTATGGCCACACTTTTATCGATCTCTTTTATTTTTATTTTTATTTTATTATTTATATTGTTACTTTTATGATTAGTACTTTTTTTGTTATTTTTGTTGCTTTCTTTTTCTTTCATTGCAAGAAAGCGTTTGATCTCTCTTATTCGTAAAGGATTATCATAATTAATTCGCGTACACTTATTTTCACAATTGTGATCGCAGGCCATACCTGTTGAATTTGGAAATGGGTTTGTTAAACGAATTACTTCAAGTGCTTTTTGCCACTCACCCTTAGAGGTGAGATACATATAAAGAGGAATCATTTGATGAGCAGGGCAAGTATCTTTACAAGGGGCCTCTATGCAATCAAATGCCGATAGTGGTCTTTGTGTTTTTATATTTGTCCAAGGAAATGCCTCTTTATGATATCTAGAAGGGGCCTCTATAGCTTTTAAGATCGTTGCATTGATTGTTGATGCCGCGTCTTTGTCTTTAAAGTTTTTTGTTTCTTTTATTGAAAAAATTCTATTGTTATAATCTTTTAAATTTTTTAGAGTGGCCTTGCTTAAGATTTTTATTTTAGCATTTTTTAATACTAGATCATCAAGATTTTGGGCCTTGCACTTATTCATACCCTTTTTGATATTCTCGAAATATTGTCCAAGACGCTGATAGCCCCCTGGTTTTAAGAGATCAGAACAAACTGTAAGCGGTCTAATATTTGTGGCCAAAACTTCACAAGCATTAAAAGCATCAATCCCGCCAGAAAGAGTAAGGTCAAGTTTACCATCAAATTCTTTTTGAATTTTACTAGCAATATTCATGGATAAAGCATGCAGACTTCGTCCCGACATGTACATCATTTGATTGCTTTTATCAAAAATGTTTCTATTGTTAACAACTTCCAAAGTGTTGGTGAATTTAATGCTGAAATGGAGTTTTTGTTTTTCTGATTCTTTCTTTAAATTTTTTATTATTTTTATAGCATCTTTGTATTTAAGATCGTGTTCAAAAGCAATATCTGGAACGTTGATAGTGTCGTGACCAAGTTTTTTATTTAGAATTTCTCGTAAATCTTTTGCGCCATTTAGAGTGGGATTTAATTTTATTGTGGTATGAAATTTTTCATCTCTAATTAAGTAGAGACCAATTTTTTCAATTTCATCAGGAGGACATCCATGCATGGTTGAAAGTGTAATGTTATCAGATATTGTACTTGGAATTGCAAGTTTCAATATTTGAGGATACATTTTTTTTAGTTTTTGTTTGGCCTCTTCAATTTCACTACTTGCATTTCTCATCTTTTTCAAGAATGTTTGCACATTTTCATTCATGATTCCTTGCAAATTGTAACCTACGCTCATGTTAAAAATGGTTCCGAAATTTTTATGATGATTATCTAAATTCCACTTTAAATTTGAATTTGAATTTGAATTTGAATTTGATTTTGATTTTGATTTCGAATTTGGTGAAGATCCTTCAAATTTATCTTTCAAAATATGAATCATGATCCAGGCATTTAAGTATTCATCAAAAGATTGATTAAGTTTCAATTCTTGAGACCATTCACAATTAAAACCTGCATCTTCCATATCAATACAGGGTTTTGATACTTCTAATTCATCAAGAGTTTGAATAGTTTTTAACTCTATAAAACGACAACCCACTAACCAAGCAGCTATGATATTTTGAGAAAGTTGCGTATGTGGACCTGCCGCCACTCCTAGGGGAGAATCTAAAGTTTTAGAAAATCGCTCAAGTTTTATTTTAGAAAATTTTTTAGCAGAGAAGAATGAGTTTGCAGAGATACCAAAGATTGTTTTGTAATTTTCATACTCAGCAAAAATCATTTTGAATAAGGTTACGATATCCAAAGGATACATTTTATCACTTTTATATTTAAACGTATGCGTATGATTTTCAGTTTTCTGCTCTGTCATTCTTCTCCCTCCAATTTCCTTTTTTTCATTTTTTTATTTTATATATTTTAAAATTATATATTTAAGTCCAAGAATCTTCATTGAATGTTTTTTCTACAATGGTAAATATTTCGTTAATATGTTCATCGGTTAAAGCAAGAGGAAGAAGAAATCTTATACGAGCAGGATCTTGACCAGCAGTAAATGCAATTACTCCATTATCAAAAAGTTTTTTTGCAAAGTTTGTTGTTACTTTTTTGTTTCCATCTCTAACTTCGAATGAAATCATTGTGCCGATTCCTCCAAAGTAACTTAATTTATCTTTACCTACACTAGTTTGCAGTTGTTGAAATTTTTCCAGGAATTTCTTTTCGAGTTGTGCAATTTTTCCATTTTCTCCGTAGAAATTTCCATTGAGTAAATAATTTATTGTTTTTTGACCCATCTTAATGGAAGCAATTGAACCATTAAATGTTCCGGCAATTAGTCCTGGTTTGGGATTTAGTTCTTCAGTGTAGAGTGCTCCGCAAATGTGGGCCGCCTTAGCAACTGTAACCATGTCCACATGTTGATCAAGACCAAAAGCTTGGAAGGCAAAGAGTTCTTTTGTTCGACCGAAAGTTTGAACTTCATCTATCCAAATATAGATTCCCTTTTCTTTGGCCCATTTAAAAATTCCTTCGTAAAATTTCTTTTCTCCAAAAATAAATCCCGCCTCACCTTGAACTAATTCAATCATCATAGCACAAAATGAATCTGGATTTCTTTCCCATAAATCATTAAGTGCAGACAAAGTATTTTCTAGAGAGGTATCTGGATTTTTTTGATTAAAGTGAGGAGCGTAGAATACATTTAATAATTTTGGCATTCCCTCTCTGAAATCAGGTTTATCAGTAATATCTTGAGTTGCCACTGTTCTTCCAGCAAAGGCCTTTTTAAATGCGATAAGGTTATATTTTGGTGCTTTCTTTTGCCAAATTAATTTTAAAGCTAAATCATTTGCACAACCACCAGAACCTGTGAACCAAAAATGTTTTAATCTTGATTTTTCTTTTACACTATTTACTAGAGCAATTGAAGCTTCATTAGCATCTACATAGGTTTGCAGATTTCCGCACATAACTGTATCAACTGTGGCCGCTTCTAAATTTGCTTTAATCATTAGAGGATGAGAATGCCCAAGTAGATTTACTCCGATCCCATTAATTAAATCGTACTTAACAGATCCATCTAGTAATTCAGTGAATGGACCATGACCTCTTCCAGAAGAAATGTAGTTATAAAAAAATTCACGACCTCTGTTTTTTGTATAAGAATCTAACTTATTTTTAAAGAAATCTACTTTGTCTGAGTCTGCTGATTTGGTTGTGTTAAATTTTTGTTGTTCAGATAAAATAGTCGAAAATAATTGATCTATCTGCTCTTGTATTTTACTTGATAATACACCTGAATTTGTCTTTGTAGTTGTAGTCATAATTTTTTCCTGTGTTGTTTTTGTCTTGTCTTGTTTCGTTTATTGTTATTGAATTTTTTAATTTTATTTTTTTTCATTGGTCAATAAAACATTAATACAACAAAATTTCTTAATCTTGCATTGAAAATAACAAAATATGATAATAGTTCTATGGTAAATAACACTTCAAATATAAATAATATAAATAATGTAAATAATGTAAGTAATATAAAAAATATAAATCAATTTTTTAATTCCTTGAAGTTAAATTATTTTGTGATGCCAGCGATGGATAAAGATGCAGAGGCCAATTCACATGAGAAGTTAGGTGATGTTCATTATATCAAAGGCGATTACGCTAGAAGTCTTTGGCATTTTAAAAAAGCAAAAGTTTTAGGAGTTCCTGATGATTTTATAGAATTAAAAATTATAAAATCGCAAGAAAAAATAAGTAGTGATACAAGTATGGTCAATACCATCAGTACGCTTAATACGATCAATACGACCAGGAACTCTTATATTGACATTGAAATTGACAATTTTCGACTTATACCATTTGAAATTTACATAACATTTTCTTTTATTTTGTTTATTGCATTTTTAATGGTTATAAATTTTTGGATTAATAGTGCAAAATTTAAGACTATAGAATTAAGAAAAAGAGGTGGTTATTTTTTTATGATGCTTTTTTTTAGCTTTATATTTGCGCTGATTCCATTATTTGTGTACCAATTGTATATTTCAAAACAAAAATTTGCAGTTGTATTAAATAATACAACTTTAAAAGATGGTCCTTCGGAAATATTTAATGATAGTGAAGAGGTATTAGCAGGGACTAAGATTTTAGTTAACAAAAATTATAATGGTCGTTATTTTATTGTTACCCCTACAAAAATAAAAGGATGGATTTTAAAAAAAGATGTTGGTGTGTATTAGATTTAAAAAAGTGATTTTTTTAAAATATATTGAGGTGTTTTTATGAGTGATAAAAGCTATGAAAAGATGATTGATGAAAAAATTTCAAAAAATGAACCATTGCCTTCTCGTTTAGAGTATCCTACGTTAAAATTTTTTTGGCAAGCAGGCCCACTTTCAAGGAAAAACAAAGATGCAATTCCCTCGTTTTTAAGAAATATAGAAATTTTTCGAAATCTATCTGAAAATGAACTTAGAATTTTATCAAAATATTTGCATTTAAGAGCATTTGAAAAGAATGAAATAATCTTTAGGCAAGGAGACAGGGGGTTTGGTTTTTATCTTGTGCTTTCAGGTGAAGTAGGCATTTATCTGGAAGAAGAGGATTTTTCGAGTGAAATTAAGGTATCTTCTACCAGTATTATTGCTATCACAAATGAGAGCGATAAAAGTAATTCTTGTGAATCAGATTCAAATTCACAATCACAATCACAATTACAACCACAATCACAATTACAACCACAATCACAATTACAACCACAATCACAATTGCAAGAAGAATTAAAAAGGAAAATGAGTCAAAATCGTCGCAATCAGGATAGTCGTTATAAATTGTCAAGATTGCAAGTATTCGATCATTTTGGAGAATTGGCATTGTTGCAAGAAAATAATTTACGAACCGCTACGGCAGAAGCAGAAGCCAGTTGCGCGCTTCTTGGAATTTTTAGACCAGATTTGGAAGAGTTGATTGAGAGTGATCCAGTTGTTGGAACAAAATTATTGCAATCAATATCGATGATATTAGTTAGTAGACTCTCTCAAGTAAGTGATGAGATGAGATATCTTCGTAGAAGGGTTTACGAATTAGAACAAATCCAGAAGGGATAAACTTATGATGGATATGAAATTTAAGTCCAAAGAAATTAAGAAGAATGAAACCGATGGGAATAATGAAAATCTAGATATAGATAATATAAAAATAAATAAAACTAGGGTCAATTTTAGAAATCTGATGGTTAATAAGAAGAGAAAACCAAGCGACAATGGAATTAGATTATTTTTCTTCTTTTCAATTGTTGTTGTTATTTTAATTTTCTTTCTGGCATTACCGAGATTAAGCATTCCTTTGAGTTTTGCTTATATAATAGGTCTAATAATTGAGCAAGTTGTCCGACCATTAATGCAAATTGGTTTTAAAAGATTTCAGGCATTTTTATTAATAGGTATAACTATAGTTTTTTTATTGGTATATCCTCTTTATAAAATAATTCCCTCGATGGAAAGCGAGATGGATAATTATCATAATTATATTCCTAAGGTTGACAAATTTATTCGTGTTTCCTATTCAAAAGTCACTTTAAAAATAAAAGAAAAAGTTGGGGTGCAAATTCAGGAGAAACATTTAGATAATTTTTTAAATTATACAAGTGTTGAATCTAAAAACTTGCTTTTACAGATACCAAATTTCCTGGCCTCATTTTTTGAATGGATATTTTTAGTTCCACTTATTCTCTTTTTTCTTTTAAAAGATGGCAGAGAGTTTCGTTTTAGTTTTTTAAAATTAGTACCTAATACAATTTTTGAGAGAACCTATTTTCTTATCTACCAATTTCATAAGCAGCTAGGTAATTATATCTTTGCTAAATTTGTTGAAGCAAGCATTGTTGGGACAATTACTACTGTAGGACTGTGGTGTTTAGATATGAAATTTTCGATTCTACTTGGAGGTATTGCAGCGATCACAAATATTGTTCCGTATGTGGGGCCACTTTTAGGAATTGTTCCGGCAGTGATTTTGGCCTCAGTAGAACATGGAGTATTTTCTTCAATGACTGCGGCCGTGGCAATATTATTCATTGTTGCTAATGTAATAGATATTGCATTTGTATTTCCATTATTAGTGTCGAAGATTGTAGATCTTCATCCATTAGTTGTGGTTATTAGTGTTATTCTGGGTTCTCAATACATGGGAATTGTGGGAATGATAGTTTCTATTCCTGTTGCCGCAATACTAAAGTTGATTTTTGCAGAGATTTACAAAGAACTTTATCCTATTATCTCTCGACAAGAAGAATAATTTATTTGTATAGTTTTCGTAATTATTCAGAACCCATTTTTATTTACCAGAGAAATATTTTATGCGATTACTTACAAACATTTTTTTAATTTTATTTGTATTGACCTCATTTGTTTTATTGATTGGTTGTTCCTCAAACCCCTCAAAATCAGATAAAACTCCTGCGGAAATTTTATTTAAAGATGCCGAACAATACGTAGAAAAAGAACGATATTTATTGGCCACCGAAAAATTAAATACTTTAAGGTCACAATACCCCTATAGTTACTATGCCACACATGCTGAACTTATGTTGGCAGATATTTTATTTTTACAAAAAAGTTATGTGGAGGCCGCTGCCTCTTATATGGCATTTAAAGAATTACATCCTAAGCATGAAAAGTTTGTCTATGTAATTTGGAAGATTGCGGAGTCATACTTTAATCAATTACCTGATACCTATGATAGAGATCTCTCTGCTTCCACAGAGGCAATTAAATATTATAATGAAGTTATCAATAAATATCCAACTTCCTCTTACTCAGAAGAATCCAAACGAAAAATAGCAAGCATAGAAGAGATGTTGATGAAAAGAGATGTATATATTGCAGATTTTTATTATAAAACAGATGTGTATGATTCTGCTCGATACAGATATTTGGATATAGTGGATAAATATAAAGACAAAAAAATTCAAGATTATGGTATGCTTAGAATAGTAAAGAGCTCATTTTATATGAATAGTTTTGATGATTGTATTAAGTATGCTGATGAATATTATTCAAAGATTTCGAAAGATATTCTTTCAGAGATAGAGAATTATAAAAATAGATGTACAAATATGAAGACCAGAGAACAAGCGAAAAAATAGGTCTTTAATTTCAAATTTCAAATTTCAAATTTCATTTTAATTCCTAAGGATGGGAGGAGATGATGCATGAGTGGGAAGGATAGGCATAGAGATACGGATAGAAGTAAAGAAAGCAAATATGGCCCAAAAGAATCTCAACTTATGGCCCAAGGTCAATCCCAATATATTAAAAGAATGTATCCCGAATCCCAAGCTACTTTCGAAGAGGTTTTAGAGATAAATCCTCAAAATGTTGAGGCCCATTTTTTTTTAGCAAATATTCAATACACATTAGGAAAAATTGGTAGGGGAATAAACAGCTTTAAGAAAGTTTTAGAAATTGATCCTTACCATACTGAGGCAGCGATATGCCTTTCGGTTTTATATAATGATATTGGAAAATATGAAGAGGCCAAAGCACTTTTTAGAGAGATTGATTTGAGAGTGAAAGGTAAATCTCTAAGAAATTCTGACAGTGCTAATTCTATGTCTGCTCAAACTCCTAACGACCCTTATATAAATAAGAAATTTGCCTTTAAACATTATGAATTAGGAGAGCTCTATTTCACCTATGATCGCTACGATGAGGCCTTGTTTGAGTACAATAAAGCAGTCAGATTGGACCCTGCTAATTTAGAGGGAAGAATTCAGGTTGCAAAGGTGTATGCTAAGAAAGGACTTGTCTCTAAGGCATTTGAAGAGCTTAGAAAATTACGTAATGAATATCCAAATTACCTTCCTGTACGAGTGGCCCTTGGTGTTTTGTATTATGGATCAGGCAAAGTGGTAGAAGCACAAACTGAGTGGCAAAAAGTTTTAAGTAAAGATCCTCGTAATGCAGATGCCAGAATGTATATGGAGTTATCTAATTCTGCTACCGAAACCCAGCTATGAAGAATTAAAGTAACTACTCGGTCCCTTGTAAATTTCGATTGAATTCCATCGTCGCTTGTGCGGCGTACTTTTATGCACGCCTCCGCGCTCCTCTGAAATTCAATCGAAATTTCCTAAGGGCCGTGAGTAGTTACTGAAGAAGAATTAAATATAATTGGAAATATTAATTGATGGTGATAGATCTGTTAGACTTGGAAATGTCGATATCTTTATTTCTAGCTTCTTCTTGAGTTTTATCTCTAGAATTGTCATTAGTGTTTATATCATCAATTGTTGTTCTTGATGAAATGTTATCAACAGTAGATCTTCTTGAATCATCCGACATGTAATTAACAATACATTTTTTTAATTCTTTATACATTTCAAATCGTACCGGAAGTTTGTTGTCTTGAAGAACAATTTGTCTTGAAAGATTATTTTTATTGTTTATTACAACTGGAGCTTTGAGATTTGCAGACATCTTTGTGATGTCACTTGGTATTGTTAAAATACAATAAACCCTAGCATCATCAAGAGACTCTAATTGCAAGCTGTGCAGCTCTGCTGGTAGAAGTTTGATTAGATAGTCAGGTCTAAAGATTTTTGGCTCAATTATAGGGAAGGCCACACTTTCATCTGAAATTGATTGCAACCAAAGAATGAGAGTGTTGTCTCCGGGGTCCACCACGAAGAATTTTTTTAAGTGCTCAAAACCTAAAACTCCCTCTGGGAAATTCAAAATATCCTTAGAATCTACCTGTAATTCTCCGAACCTTGTTGTTTGTATTTTCACTTTACTCCTCCGAATACAAATCCAGTATACGATAAGAAATAAGGAAAGGAAAAGGTAAAAAATACCTCTTCTGATTGATCTTAACGGCCTTACGGGTAGAAGAGCAAGAAGGAATTTATTTCTTTTGCAAATCTTTTGTTAAATTAGATACATCTTCAAGAGTGGATTTTGCAGCGATTTGATTCTGTTCTTGAATTGCTTGGTACACCTCTTCTCTATGAATTTTAGTTTCCTTTGGGGCCTTAATTCCTAAGCGAACTTGTTTTCCTTTTATTTGAACAACAACAATCTTAATGTTGTCATCTATCGCGATACTTTCCCCAAGCTTCCTTGTCAAAACTAGCATAGTTCATCCTTAACTAATCTATTGTCGCAAATCAATTCATACAATAATTTATTAAATAAAAATAAAAAATAAAACAAAAATTTATTCTATTTTTAAAGTATACTTTTTAACTCAAGTTTTTTTAATGTAAAATATTTATTGAGTAAAAAGAGCTGAAGTTGATGTTTGTAATAAGTGTAACTAATATTTATAATTACCAAACAAAATATTAAAATAGAATAATTAACATAAAAATTTTAATGAAATTTAGTCAACATTTATTTTAAAAAGCTTAAGAGATTCTCATTAAGTATTTCTGAACTTGTTTTATAAACTGCTTTTAAAACATTATTTTGCTTTTCTATATCTGTGAATAGCTCAGCGACATCAGCATCTTCTAAAGTACTCTTGCGTAATGAATTTGTAACTTTATAATTTTCGAGTGCGTCGTTAGAGTTTTTTATAGTGTTAAGAATAGAGCCAATCTTAGTTCTTAGAGTAATGACTCTATCAATTGAAGATTCTAAATTTTCCAGAAGATTTTGAATATTTTCATGATCGTTAGTATTTAATGCATTAATTAATATTTGTAGTTGAGAAAATATTGAATTTTTATTTGCGAGGGAGAAAGCAGATTCATTATTAATATCATTATTATTATTGCTGTTGATACTTAATTTGTTAGTATCTCCTATATCATTCTCCGTAGAACTTTTACCTGTAGGATGTTTACTTTCTGAAATGCTTTTATTTTTATCTCCTTCTGCGGATTTGTTTTCAATTTTCTTTTTTTCATTATTGTTTTCGCTTCTTTTTAAATCTTGCAATGGATCCACATCTTCACTTCTAAAATGTTTCGAATAATAAAAAATTTCATTTCCTGGAATATTTGTTGGTACATAGAAATTTTTGGAGATCTCTAAATAAATTACTCCACCATTTCCAACATATTTTCCATCTAGTTCAAAGGGACGAGTTTCATTTCTATGTCCAGCAAATATGTAGCGATTTCCTAAGTGACGATTGGCCACTCCCATAGCTTGTTTTTTTAATTGAGTAACCTCTTCGGCCACGCTTTTTCTGATTGCTCCATTATAAAAATTTGATGCTTGCCCAATAGCAATCTCTTTTGCTTTCATTAAAATTTCAGTTAAGTCATTTAATGCTTCTTCTGTATATTCTAGTGAAATGGAGGCCATACTAGCGTTTTTGGAATATTGAGTGAGGTCATTTTCTTTTGTTCTTAATTGCATGATTTCAATATTTCCAGCTGGATCATCAGAAGGTCTTACAATACGTTTAATTCCGGCCCCCTTTAAGTGGAGATCTTCCATTTTGCTTTTGGCCTTATTTAAAGCAAATTCAATAGCAGAACTTCCAGATTTATCAGATACTCTCGTCATTCTTTATTCCTTAATTCCTTATTATTTATCCCTCATTTCTTAATTTAAATTTAAGGTTTTATACTTAATACTGCTTTAAACATTTCATCTGCTGCTCTCATAATTCTGGCCGATGCTTCATAGGCATGTTGATATTTCATCAGATTAGCAGTTTCTTCATCAACAGACACACCTGAAATTTGCTCTCTGAAAGCACGAGTTTGTGCTAATATTCCCTCAGATTGTTCTTGTGCAATTTTATGTTTTCCGGAAGTAAGTGCAACCGTACCCACGCTTTGTAGATAATTTTCTTCCAAAGTACTTTCTCCATCGGGAGCAATTTTTTCATATTGTAAATTAGAAATGGCCAGAGCAATTCGGTTATCTCCAGGTGAGTTCGGTTGCAAGGCCGTAGCAATGTTTACTAAACTTTCTTTTATGTCAGAGCTTAAATCAATAAGGGATGCTGCTTTATAAGGATCTTCTCGAATTTTAAAAAAATCAATATTTGTTGCTTCTTGCATTGAGAGGGCATTAGGATTACCTTGATCATCAAGTTCAACTTCTTTGTTGGTGTAGCCTTTCCTATGTACATCATTTACTGCTTGGGCCAAACTCCATGCAATTCCATCAATTTTTTCTTGCATATTTTTGATTTCTTCATTTCTTGTACTAATGAGGGCCGATATTTTACCCAGTTGAAAGCGATCACTTATAACTTTACCCTCAAGAAGGATTTCTCTGGCATTTGCAAATGCTGGTCGACTTTCTTCTGGTGGAGGAGATTTGCATTGAAATGATTGATAAATTTTTCCGCTGACTAGAGTACCTACTCCTTTTGCACTTACTATAAATCTTCCTTTGTCATCAGTGTAAGTGTCTAGAGCAAAGTGTTCAGCTAATTTGTTTAAATAGCGATCCCGTTCATCCCTTAAATCCCCTGATTCTCCATTAGTAACTTCAATCTCTCTAATTTTATAGTTTAGGTTTCCAATGGCGGACATAATTGAATTAACATCATCGATGGCCATATCCATTTTATTATTTATATTTTCAGAGGCCTTATCTAGAGCTTCGTTAGTTCTATGAAAATTTTGGATAAGAATTTTGGAATTTTCTCTAATTAAAGAACGAATTGTTTCACTACCAGGATTATTGGATAGCTCTCTAAAAGAGTTAAAGAAATTGTTAATACTAGTATTTAAACCTTCAAAGTTAATTTCATTAAAAATATTTTCTACAATTGATAATTGAAAATATCTTTCAGTATTGTAATTATGATCTGAAATTATTCCATTAAGACGTTTCTCAATAAAATCATCATGTATTCTTTCAATGGATTTAATATAGGAACCAGTTCCTATAACGATATTTCCTTCCCCAATTGGGGCGGCCGCCAGCTGAACAACTTTTTGCCTTGAATATCCCTCGCTGTTAACGTTGGAAATATTATGAGCAGCAGTTTGCAACGATTTTTGAGCTGATGCTAATCCGGTTCTACCTATTGATAATAAATCTGAGCTCAAAATTAATGTCCTGGTTAGAAGTTACTATTGTCATTCATTTATTAATACTTATTTTTACTTTTAATTATTTTATAGAGTTCATATTACTTGTAACTCCCATAGAGTTGTAGGTGTTATATGATTTTTTACCAAGTAACCCTTCCCTAATTTCTTTAATAGAGAGAATTGCTTTGTTTAAGAAAATTTGATTTTTTCTATTTTGTAATTGAATTTTTTCAATGATACTTATTAATAATTGATTATATCTTAGTAAAAAATTTTCACCTTTGCCTTTTTCATATTGCTTAAAAATTTTAATTAAATCTGAAACAGTTTGAACATTTTCTCCATTTTCATAGGAATTTTTTATTACTAGAGCATTTAATTTGTTAATCAAATGTTTTCTTAATAAATCAAGGTCACTGATTCTTTTGATAATACTTTCCTTTTTATCTAAGAGAGCTTCCATGGTATCTACATCATTGGAGAGTAAAAGATTATATTCCTCACAGGTAATATCAAAGAGTGCGGTATGTTCAAGACATAATTTCTTCCATAAATCGAGTATGTCAAAATAGTAGGTGTTTAACACCTCACTTAAAATTTGATTACTTTGATTACTTTGATTAGTTTGATTTGATTCCATAATTTTCTGCTTCCATTATTTTGTCAGTTAGACCATCGTAATTCATTTTGTATGTACCACTATCTATTTGTTTTTTTAAGGCCGCAATTTTTTCACTGTTGTCAACTTCTGGAGCAGAGTCAGCGGCATTTTTTATTCTAGAAAAATCTTTAATTTTATTTGGGATATCAACTTTCGCATCGTTTTCAGTTTTTTCTTGTAATTCTGTTTGTCTTTTCTTACTGTTTCTCGGTTTTACAGCGGCCTGCGCTGCTTGAGTGGCCTTATCAGGTTTGACAGTTGATGAACGTGGATCTTTTGGAAAGAAGTTTTGATTAGTGGTTTTGATTTCGGTGGCCATACGTACGAGCTCCTATTACTTTTATTTTTTATTTATTTGTTTTTCCATCAGACATTTGAATATTTTTATAAGCATCTATTGAAGCGATTTTATTTTGGTTTTGAAGTTGATTTTGGTATTTAGGGAGTAACTGCTTTAAAATGATATTTTGAATACCGACACCTTGATTTTTATCTGCAAGTGCTTTTGAATATTCTTCATCTAATAATTGAGTATAAAAATCAACTTCCTCACTACTTTCTTCATTTTTATCAATAGTAGTTCTCATTTCTTTCAAGAGATATTTTAAAAATTCTACTTCCATTCCTCTGGCAATTTTATTATAAGGATCTTCTCTTTGATTAGAGGGAAGTGAGTTGGTGGGAAATTTATTGTCTTTAATAGAGATATTATTAATCAATGATTGATCTCCTCCCTCTATAGGCCGTTTCAAAAGGCTATTTTAGGCGTCAAAATTTCGCTCGCTTGTGCGACTTACTTCTAACAATTATTGCTTATTTTATTATAGTAAGATTGGGCAAAAATGTACATCATAGGCAGATTTTGTTTAATTGTTGAATAAATTAATATGATAAAATGATAGTAAGTTTCATTCCTAAATAAACTCAATCTCTCCGACCAGTGATCCATTTTTTTTGAGTGCTTGAAAGATGGAAATTAAATCTTCAGGAGTTACTCCAAGAGCATTTAAGCCTTTAACCAGATCATTTAAAGAGGTACCTTCTTCCATATGATAAAAAGTTTCTTTACTAGCTTTGCCGGCACCTCCAGCACCCCCTCCTGCGCTTTTATTCCCTCCGGCAGCAGCTACCTTTCCCCCAATTTCAACCGTTAAATCACCATGAGAAATGGCGACCTCTTTTAAGATAATTTCACCACCAGTAACAATGGTACCTGTTCTTTCATTAATTATAATTTTTGCTTTTGTATCTAAATTAACTTTATAATTTTCTATTAAAGCAATTAATTCAATTAATTTTCTATGATAATTAGCGGGCACAATTAAGTCGATAGTGGCAGAATCCTTGGCCACCGCAAATTTACCCCCTAAACTTGTGTTTATAGTATTTTCTATCCTATAAGCAGTAGTAAAATCTGCATTGTTAAGAGATAAACGAATAGAGTTTTTTTGTTCAAAGGGATCATCAATTTCTTTTTCAATAATTGCTCCGTTAGTTATTCGCGCATTGGTTGCAAACTTTGCACCTTGCTTTAATCCTCCGATAGAGATTTGTCCATTGGCCACGGCGTATACTTCACCATCAGCACCTTTAAGAGGAGTGATCATTAAAGTTCCTCCGGCCAGAGAACTGGCATTAGCAATAGATGCAATATTAATATCAATTTTTTGTCCCAATCTGCCAAAGGGGGGAAGTTGGGCGGTTACAATTACTGCTGCTGCATTTTTAGTACTAAAGTCTTTTTGAGGATTAACTCCCAATTTACTAAACATTCTTTTCATTGATGTAGCGGTAATATCTCCTTCACTATCACCGGTACCATTTAGACCTATGACTAGACCATATCCAAATAATGGATTTTCTCGAACACCCTTTATTGTAATTAAGTCTTTTATTCGAGAAGCTGCATAGGAGTTGTAATTAATAGCAAGTAGTGATAGAAAAATTATTGATATATTTATTATTTTTTTAATCATATGCTTGTCCTATTTGTTTTGTTTTCATTTATTTAATAATTTTTATATTTGATTCAAGAAATTTTGCAGATTGAATATTGTAATTATCATTTATATCTTTTCTAGCAACGATGGCCTTTACTTCAATATATCGCTTACGATTCATGTATAGAATTTCCTTTCGTCCTTGAACGATTACATAGTCGCGATTTAATTCTTCTGAAATTACCCCCGGTATTTGATCATAGGTTTTATCATCTGTGATAGGATTATATTTTTTGCTTTCTTCTGTTGTTTTATTCTCTTGGTTAGATGCTGTTTGATTTTGCCCTTGATCTTGCTGAGTGGAAGCATCTTTTTTTTCAGAATATTTATTTTCCTTATTATCTTTTCCATCTTTATTATTTTTATTTTTGACAACACTTTTTATGTTTCTTTTGCCGTCTGAAAATAATCTGCTTAATTCTAATCCTATTTCTTGTTTTAACTTATACATGACATCGATAGAAATAATATCTCCAATTTTTTTATGGTTATTTAAGCTAAATAAAAAGCTATTTTGGCCATCACTCCACAAACTTGCATTGTTTGAACTGCCATCAACTAAATCTTCAGAAGTCACTCTTCTTTTTACAGAAGCATATGATCTTTTTACATTAGGATATAAATTGGGGATTGATTTAGAATTAAGTGAATTTAAGGTATCTTTATTATTTAATTGATTATTTTTCATTTTACCTTTTTTAAAAAGAGAGAGATCTAAATTATCACCATTTGTTTGTCGACCTTTTCCCCCGCTATTATAATCAATTTTTTTGTGCAAATTATTTACATAAGAAGAACAAGCACTAAGGAGACAAAAGATAATTGTGTATTTTATTAAAGATTTTATAACTTTCATATTTTTATTATCTCTCCATTAAAACATGGTTAAGACCTATTACTTTACCCCATATTTTTTTGTTACTTCTACTATTTGTTAATTCAATTGTTTCTCCATAATAACCTTGCGAGCGTGCTACTGCTTCCATTGAAAGTTTAAGTTCTCCACTCTGATAAGATATATTTACAAGTTGTCCGTTTTTTACGAGGGGTATTGGAACTAAATCATTTTGTTTTAAATAAGAACCTTCTTTTAAAGGTTTGTTTAATTGATAATAGTTTAAAACTTCTTTATTTTGAAAATATTGTTCAGGGTTGGTTGTATATATTTGATCTTCGATAAAATAAGAGATAAGTGATTCACTAGTAAATGCCATTATATTTTTTATTGAACGAAATACTTTTGTCTTTGTTTGTATAGAGGTAGTAATCCAAAATTTTTTAATCTCATTTGTTTTGCTATTTATTATTGCCATATTAATATTGATATTAATGTTGTTGGTTTTTAATAATTCTTCTTTAGGAGTAAGAATTTCAAGAGTTTCATCTTCATCTAAAACAATGTAATCTTTTGTAGATAAAATTTTTGTATTATTAAAAATTATATTAGTTGTTGCAGGAAATATTATATCTTTAAGATATTGGTTTAAATTTAATATTTGTACAGTGGAAGGTCGTAGTTCAACGTGATGTAAAAGTGAAGGGTTTTTAATTAAATCATTTAAGATATCTTGATTTATTTTACCTTTGACTAAAAAAATAGTTTTAACTATTTCATTTTTAATTTCTTTATCACAATTACTCTCACTTATTATTGAGCTATTACCTGCATTATTAAGTGAAGTGTTTGTAAAAATTTGACTTGGTAATTGCACAAAACAAATTTTAAATTTTTCGTTCTTTTTTTCATTCTTATAAACATTAATGTTTATTGAAGCATGAGCATGCAAAACAATAAAAGGGATAAATATAAAAATTATAATAATACGATAAAAAATTTTTTTCATTTTATTTTATATTATTAACAGTTTGTAACATATTATCTGCTACTCCTAAAACCTTCGCATTCATTTCGTATGCCCGTTGTGCTCTAATCATATCAGTCATTTCATTCATTATACTAACGTTTGATGATTCAAGCTGACCTTGTTGAATGGCCCCGGCATTTTCTTTTCCTCCTATAGCTTGAATGGCCTCTCCGCTAGCAACGGTTTGACTTAAAAGATTTCCTCCTTCTGAGCGCAGTCCTGCAGGATTAATAAAAGTAAATACTGGAATTGTTCCAACATTTTGAGGACCAACTTGACCTTTGGTAAAGATATCTACTTTTCCATCTTCAGTGATGGCTACATTTTGAGTATTTGGAGGAATAGTTATTCCTGGAAAAAGTTTGTATCCACTTCGAGTTACAATTGTTCCTTGATTATCTACACTAAGACTACCATCTCTGGTATATTTTACTTCGTTATTAGGTAAAACTATTCCAAAATAACCATCACCATTAATCATCAGATCAAATGGGTTATTGGTTATATTTGGACTTCCTATAGTATTAATTTTTCTTGTGGCCGAAACTTTTGATCCAGAACCAATTTGTGTTCCTACATTGTGAACAGAATTAGCGCTAGACCTTGCGCCTGCTTCTTGTGTTGTTTGATATAAGAGATCTTCAAATTCGGTTCGGCCTTTCTTAAAACCAGTGGTATTAACGTTAGCAATATTATTGGAAATGGTATTGATACTTGCTTCTTGTGCTGCCATTCCTGTAGCTGCAGTATTTAGTGCTCGTAACATGTTTTTCATCTCTCCTTTATTTTTTCAAAAATCAAAAATCAAAAATCAAAAATTAAAATTTTGCAATATCATTTACAGATCTTTGAGAAATAGAATCGTATGTTTTTATCGCTCGCTGAATACTTTCAAAATGTCGGTGAGCTTTAATTAAATTAGACATTTCGGTAACTGCTTCAACATTAGATCCTTCAACAAAACCTTGATGAATGGCCGTTTTTAAATCATCTCTAACAATATTTTCATTGGGTATATTTATATAAAGAGAATCACCTTCTTTTTTTAAGGCGTGTATATCCTTAAATTCTACTAATGATAAATCACCTACCTTAGCATTATTAGCATAGATTTCCCCTTGCATAGTAACGGTGATCTTATTGGCAGTGGCCGCAATTTTTATTGCTCTATCGTTAATGTTATTTTTTTCATTGTTGTCATTATTATTTTTGATATCAGGAGCTTCAGTTGATTTGTTTTCAGTGCTTTCTTCATTTTGAATTTTACTTAATACTTTATAACCTTGTTCAGTTACTAATTCTCCATCTTTAGAAATTGAAAAGATACCTTTTCTACTAAAGCGAATTCCATTGGGAGTTAATATTTCAAAAAAACCCTGGCCGAAAATGGCCAAGTCTAGGGGGTTACCTGTTTGTTTAAGTTCGCCTTGATTAAATAGTGTATAAGTTCCATCAGTTTTTACGTATCCATGTTCAGCTCCTTGTGAGCGATAAAAATCTCCGGGTTTCCATTCTCCTCTAGGGAGATCAGGTGTTTCTTGATCCTTGTTTAAAATAGTAAGATATTCTTTAAAAACAAGTTGATCTTTCTTAAAGCCCGGAGTGTTGGCATTTGCAACATTGTTAGCAATGGTCTCGATATTTTGTTGTTGAGCAATTGCACCAGAAAGTGGAACCCATAATTCACTCAATGTTTAAACCTCCATAAAAATTTTAAATTTTAAAAGTATACAAGAACGATCAAGTTAATTTAGGTCAAAATATCAATTTCTTTTATTTAGTTTATCAATGGAGGAAGTTCGCTTACTACACCAGGCAAAATATATCCCACTGTATTTGGTTTATTTAGTTTATTGGGTTTATTCTGGTAGATTTGTTGATTTAGATATATACAGGCACTAATGAACACTTTTTCAGGATACAATTGATAATGTCTGCAAAAAAAAATAAAAATTTAGATTGGGAAAATAATATACAAGAACTAGAGAAAATCGTGAAAGAATTCGAGCAAGGAAATTTAAATCTAGAAGAAAGCTTAATAAAATTTGAACGGGGAGTTGAATTATATAAAGTGTGCAAGAAGGCCCTAACTGATGCTGAGAAAAGAGTTAAAGTATTAAGCGATACTCTTAAAGAAGATGATTTAGAATTAGAATCATCATCTGACGATGGCGATAGTGATGATGACAATGACGATGACAATGACGATGATAATAAGGAAAAATAAAATGAGTTTTCAAAATAAAAAACATGCGATTGCCGGCAATATTTTTATTAATTTTTTTAAATTTATTTTGATTGTAATTTTTCTTTTTACATGTGCGGGAGGACTTTTTGCCGGAGTAATGAGCTATATCACTCTTGATTTGCCAGATGTTAAGCAATTAGAAAAATATGTTCCATCAGTTCACTCACGAATTTTATCACGTGATGGTGATATATTATTATCCATAGGTAAAGAAAAACGAGAAATGATTACTTTAAAAGAGGTGCCAAAAGTTGCAATTGATGCTTTCTTGTCTTGTGAAGATAATAAATTTTATGAACATAAAGGAATTGATTTTTTTGGAATTGCCCGTGCTCTGCTCGCTGATTTAAAAGCAGGAAAATTTGTTCAAGGTGGAAGCACAATAACCCAGCAAGTTGCTAAGTCATTACTGCTTAGTAAAGAAAAATCTTTTGCTCGTAAATTTAAGGATATGTTGCTTGCTCAACAGATAGAAAAATCTTTTACTAAGGATGAAATACTTGCTTTGTATTTAAATCATGTTTATTTTGGCGGAGGCTATTATGGAGTTAAGGCGGCACTTCGTGGTTATTTCAGCAAAGATTTAAAAGATGGTACTATTGCAGAGTTTGCATTGTTAGCAGGCCTTCTGGTGGCACCAGGAAGATATTCTCCCTATATAAATCCCGCCCATGCAAAAGTGAGACAAAAATATGTTCTTGGTAGAATGTATGAAGATAAAAAAATAACCAAAGAACAATATGAAAAATACTTAAAAGAAAATTTAAAAATTAAGATTCATGCTAATGAAGAATTAAAAGCAGGACATTTTACCGATTGGGTCCGTCAAAGAGTGATTGCCTTAGTTGGAGAGGAAGAATTTCTAACTCAAGGTTTTAAAGTGGTGACTACACTTGATTGGGATTTACAAAAAGTTGCCGAAGAATCAATTCGCACAGGGGTAAGAGAATTAGATAAACGTCAGGGATTTAAAGGACCACTTTTTTCTTTGACTAGAGATGAAGAAGTAAGAAAGTTTGTACTTAAGTCTCGTCGTGATTTTTTTGAAAAAAATTCTGAGTTTTTCCTTATTAGGCCCAATGGCGAAAAAACATATGAGTTTGATTTTAATGAGAATGATTATTTGAAATTAGTTAAAGAGTGGGAAATGTCTCTCGTAGGCAAGGATTTAAGGCATTTTTTCCCGGGAATAGGATTTTACCCCGATAGAGTCCAAAATTATTTAAAGTCTAAAGAGATTTACGAAGGGATTGTTGAAAAAATTTCTGACCAACAAAAAGTAGTTTATGTTTCATTTCTAGGCACCAAAGGAGTCATTCCAGGACAATATTTTAAATGGGCGCACAAGAGAAAAATTAGTGATAATACAACGTACATTTATAATTATGTAAATAAACCTTCAGAAATTTTAAAAAAAGGTGATGTGATAAAAGTTAAATTAATTGATAATAAACCAACAAGTGTATGGGATAGTTTTGCTGACGATTATAAAAAACAACTTAAAGGAAAATCAGCTGAAAAGATTATTAATGATTTAAAGAAAGAAAAATTTTATGTTTTAGAATTAGAACAAGATCCGGAAGTCGAGGGGGCACTACTTGCTATCAATGCTAATAATGGACAAATTATTTCAATGGTGGGTGGAGTTGATTTTAACAAATCCCAATATAACAGAGTAATTCAATCATCAAGGCAACCAGGATCTTCTTTCAAGCCAATTATCTATGCTTCTGCTTTAGAAAACGGTTACACTCCTTCAACAATAATCATGGATTCTCCTGAAGCACTTACTGGACAAGATGATTTATCAGCATGGAAGCCAAAAAATTATGATGGAGAATTTGAAGGTCCCATTACATTTAGACGATCATTAGAGGAAAGTAGAAATGTTCCAACAATAAGAATTGCCATTGACATTGGAGTGAAAAAAATTATTGAGTTTGCGGGGAGAGTGGGCATGGATGCCAAAGCAATCGATAAGGATTTAAGTCTGGCCCTCGGATCATTTGGTGTTAATCTATTAAATCTTGTTTCGGCATACGCAATTTTTCCAAATGCTGGAAGCAGAGTGATTCCTAAGTCGATTATATCAATTGTGGATCGTAACGGTAAAAATTATTATTTAGATGAGATAAGTGGATTTCCAGGAGGTGTTAACGTAGAAAATATTCCAAATAATATTCCAAATAATAGCGCGACACCCGCTTTGCCAACTTCAACAACTTTATCGGCCTCATCAACTATCGCAAGTTCATCAGACCCTAATGTTTCCGAAAATTCATTAACAACAAATTTGGATAAGTATAAAGTATATGATCCTCGACTTGCATACATTATGACTAATCTTCTTAGAGGAGTAATTCAGGCCGGTACCGCAACAACTGCTAAAGATTTAGGCCCACGGGTAGCAGGTAAAACTGGAACTACTAATGACTATGTTGATGCTTGGTTTGTGGGTTTTTCACGAAATGTTGCAGCAGGTGTATGGACAGGATTTGATAATAATAAAACAATTGGTTACGGAGAAACAGGAGCTAAGGCCGCACTTCCCATGTGGAAAGAATTTATGAAAAAGGTTTTGCAAAAGTATGGCGATCAAGATTTTGCAGTTCCTAGTGGGGTTGTATATTCTTGGATCAATAAAGAGACAGGAAGTGCTACTCAAAGTGACTCGGCAAATGCTTATTATGAATCATTTGTAGAGGGAACGGAACCGGGAACTATTAAAAATGATTTATTTAAACCATCAAGCAATTCAAAAGAAAAAGCAAAAGCTAATCAAATAATGGATGATGATTACTATCTTCATCAATAAAAATATTATAAAAATTTTGTTTGTCGGACGGCCTCGAAGCAAACGGCAGTAGCAGTGTTGGCCAAATTTAAAGAACGAATTTTATCTGAATAAGTTGGAAGTTTATAACACCTATTACTCCAATCTTTTGTAATATTATCCTCAAGTCCAGTTGTCTCGGCCCCAAAAATTAAATAGGAATTAGAAGTAAAGGTAGCATTGAAATAAATTTTATCTGCAAATCTTGAAAAGAAAAATAAATCTTTTTCATTGGGAGATTCAGTGTTTAAAAATTCATCAAAGGTTTCATATTCACTTAATTCAACATATTTCCAATAATCAAGACCGGCCCGTCTAACTGATTTTTCATCAATTTTAAAACCATATGGTTTAATTAAAACGAGTCTAAAACCCATGGCCACACAAGTGCGACCAATGCTTCCAGTATTTCCTGGGATCTCTGGGTGATAAAAAACTATTTTTATCTGTTTTTTTTTCGGTCCAATCATTTGATTTTTTTATTTCTTATCATCTGTTTCTTATCATCTGTTTATTTTCACCCGTTTATTTTCATTCGTTAAGATTGTTTAGTAAGTAAAAATTGAGTAAGGGTTCGTACTATTAATCCACTGGCACTTCCCTTTGGACAATAATTTAGATGGCCGACATTATCGATACCTGCAATATCTAAATGTACCCAAGACATTTCATCTTTAATGAAATGTTCTAAAAAGGCAGCTGCCTTTTGAGCTCCAGCATTACCAGAGGTGGCAGTATTTCTTATATCTGCAATTGTGGATTTAATATCGTCTCTATATTCATCAAATATTGGTAGTTCCCATGCACGTTCATCTTGTGATTTAGCAGCATCTAATATTTTTTTAGTAAATTCTTCATTGTTTCCCATAACTCCGCAAACATGGCCTAATGCTCGAACACATGCGCCCGTTAGAGTGGCCACATCAATGATGTAATTAGGTTTAAAATTGTTTGCATAATCAAGTATGTCTGCTAGCACTAACCTGCCTTCTGCATCTGTGGAAATGATCTCTACTGTTTTTCCTGAGCGCCCTTTAATTACAGAATCAGGAAGAAAGGCATTTGAGGAGACAAGATTATCTGTGATACCTATAAAACATGAAATAATGTACTCTGATTTTAATTGGATGGCATTTTTAAAGGCACCATAAACAGTTGCAGCTCCGGCCATATCGAATTTCATTCCTACAATTGACGAAGATGGCTTGAGAGAGTAACCGCCAGAATCAAAGGTAAGACCTTTTCCTACAAGAGCAATGTGCTTAGTATTTTTTGTAGCTTTATTAGGTCTGTAATTTAAATAAATCACTCTTGGTTCATAGGCAGATCCTTGATTTACTGCCAATAACAAATTCATTTTCTCTTTTTTTATCTCTTTGAGCGTGAGGGTCTTAAATGTTAATTTGGCATTAAGCTTACTTGCTGGCCTAATAGCAAATTTATTTTTGGTTTTAGTAGTTAGTGCTTTAAAATCATCGACAATAACTTTTGCAAGATATTCGGAATTCATTACATTTGGAACTTCATTAGTTAAATCACGAGTGAAATTTATTCCTGATGAAATAATATTTCCTCTCTCTAATCCTTCAGTTGCAGAATGTGCCTCTTTGGCATTTTTAACTATTAAAATAATTTTTTTCTTTTCATTATTAGCTTTGGCGTCAGTTTTACTATCAGCTTTGCTTTTATTATTAACTTTATTGGTTTTTGGCCTTTGATTTTGATATTTAGTGAATGTGTAAGCGGCCATGTTTAATGTTTCAGTTATGATCTGAGTTGTCTTTGATATATCGTTAAAAATATTAAATGAGTTTAGATCAATTTCAATCACATTATAAATTTTGTCATTTATTGTTTTAAAAATTAGTCCAAAGCTATGTCTTAGTTTTTCTGCAGTTAATTTTTCTTTTTCACCAAGACCAATCATTAAGGCCAAGCGATTCTTATCAAGAGGATAATATAAAGACTTGTTGTAATCGGCCTCAAAATTTTTGTATATTCTAATATCTGATAACGGTTTTTTTAAAAATGTATTTAAGTGGCCTAAATCAGTAGAAGATTTTTTTTTAAATGATGAAACCACTATTAAATCTGACTTTCTAGAAAAATCAAATAGCTCTACTCTGAGTTCTATGTTCACTAAATACTCCTTAATATTTTATTGTGTTAATGTTTTATTGTTGAGTGGTCGGTAGCACTTTTTGTTCTTTTTGTTGATATTCATCAGAAGTTAAAATTTGCCCATTTGTTAGGTATACAAACATTGGTAGTGAATATTTGGAAGCATTAGTAGCTGGAAATATTAAACTCTTAGTAGATCCCGTACCGGTATCAAGAGATTTATTATTATAAAACACTTTTGTTGCAGGTATATTCCCCATGAAAATTCTTAGCTCCTTGCCTTGAAGGAAAATTCCTCTTCCTTTTCTTAAGACTAGAGATTTTACAGAATCACTATCTTTTTTATAAGTTATCCATGAATCACCATCAACTGCTTTTATGTACACATTTTCTTTAGAAGATATGTAGGCATTCCTTACATGTGTTGGAAAGATTGGTTCATCCTTTAATTGATCTAGTTTATCATTTAGTTTGTAAACAGGCATTGCCATTTTTTTAAAGCTAATGTTTGCACTTGATGATTGGGCCACGGTCTTAGTGTTTTCTTTATTTTCAAGATTCAAATTTTTGATTTGATTTTGATCACTATCTTTAAAATCAGGTTTAGGATTAGAATCGGAATTTACAGATGCATTTGATAGAACATCGTTTGTGACCGTTGAGGTAGTTGAAGCTGGTGTTTGTAAAACATTGTCAGCTACCAGAGGATTATTAGTGATTGTCAAAGGTAGAATGCTTGCAGCAATAATTGCTTTTGTTTTAATAGCTTCTACTGAAGTTGTTGAAGTTGTTGAAGTTGTTAGTTGATTAGTTTTTGTGGAATTCTTTTTTAATTCTATTGAAGATTTGATTACATCATAAAAATAGTAAACTGGAAAACATATGATTGTTAAAGCTATAAGAATTAATAAAAGACCTTTTAGTGAGCGTTCCTTTTCATGATGATTGCTGCCAATATCTGCTCCAACTTCTACTCCCATATTAACTTCTTTGCTTACAGAAGAGAGATGATTTGAAGTAAGAAATTTTGCATTGTTTTTTAATGAGTTAGTTGTAGAATTACTATTTTCTTTTTTCCCATAAAACTTATCATAGGATTGATATAAAACCGCAAGAGATTCTTCTACATTCAAACCAATTTCTTTTGCGTATGAGCGGACAAATCCTTTGATATAGGTTTTATCAGGAAGGGCAGCTAAATTAGTTTTTTCCAATTCCCTTAAGATGGTTAATAGTATTTTTGTTCGTCTCGAAACCTCTTCTAAAGTTATTCCTTTCTTCTCTCTCCATTTTCGCAAATATAATCCAATATCGTCATTAATATCGTCGTTAATATTGCTATTGGAGACACTTTCTTCCAAGGAAGGAAGTGTTAAGGTATTATTATTAGAGTTAGTAGTTGCATTCTCAAGGATATTTGTATCTAATTTTTTTGGCTTCATATTTCTTATTTCTTATTTTTAAAAATTTTGGACATCATAAGTACTATTACTTTCATTTTCATTTTTACTTTCTTTTTCACTTTCACTTTTAGGAGGAATAATCTCATTATAATCTTGTAAGGACAATCTAGAATTTAAACTCTTTAATTCCTTTTTTGATAATTCTGCAAATTCACTTTTGGGAAAGCGAGTTGTAATATCTATAAATTTTTCTTTTGCACGTAAATATTTTTGCGATTGGGCAAGAATTTTTGCTTGGTAATAGTGAGGAGCTGGTTCATTGTAACAAAGCCCTTTGGAGGAGGCATAAAAGTAGTTGTACGCTTCTTTTAAATTTTTTGAATCGTAAGCTAATTCACCAAGGGCATAATTAGCTGGACAATATTCTTCATTTTCTTTTAAAGACATTTCAAAATATTTTTTTGCTTCTTCAAAGAGTCCTGATCTTAATTTTATAATACCTAAATTATAAAGTACTCGATATTGATGTTGATAGGTTAAGTCCCTACTAACTGTTTGATACTCTTTTTCTGCTAATTGGTATTTTTTCATAGTCACATACATGGATGCTAAGTTACATCTTGCATCTGAATTTTTAGGATCCAATTCAATAGATTTTTGTATGTGTTGTAATGCTAGCTCATTTTTCCCTTTGAAGAAATAGGTCATTCCTAGATTGTTATTTATATTACTATCTTTGGGATTTAATTTATGTGCTTCCAGTAAAAATTTCAATGCCTTTGTGTAATTTTTTTCAATTAGCGCTTGAGTTCCCTGAGAGTAATATATGTTACCTTTTTTTACTTCAGGAGATGGGGATGATGAGTTGTCTGTTGTATCATCTTTATTCAAACTAGAGCACGAGGAGAGGGTGAGTATAGAAAATATAAAGAGCAATGAGAGTGTGATAATTAATAAATTAGATAAATGATTGTAACGGAGATCTTTACGAGGTTTTAGAGATAAAATCATAAAAAATTTCCTATTATCTTAATTATATAAGGTATTATGTAAAATATTAATTTAATATATTAATTAAATATAAAGTATAGACTATTATATAGAGCTATATAGAGTATTATGCCATAAATTTTATCTTATATTCATAAAAACATATTGTATTAAAAAACTATTGTATTATTGTCTTGTAAAAGATGAACATTGAAAATTGAACATTGAATAGTGAAGGCAAAAAAATCTATTACAAAAATACGAACATAATAATAAAATGTAACACACGCAATAAGAAATCAGTATAATCTATAAATATGTCATTAATTTTTAACAAACTACCATTTTTTTTAGAATTTTTTTTGAACGGAAGCTTCATTCTGATTTTTATTTTAAATAGATACACAAAGATTCCTGCTAATTGGAATATGGCCCATGTTGATTATTATCTTAGAGCAGGTACAAAGTTAGTACCCTTTGTATTATTGACAGTTATCATAATTCATTTGAGCAGAATCAAATCATTTAATCTTTTTTTACGAAAACATGTTTTTTCATTGATTATTTTTATTGCGACACTGATTACATTTGGGGACATAGAGTTTTGTTTCTGGCTTTCTGCAATTCATTTAGTTTCTTCAATTTTATCGATATACGAAGATGATATCGATAAAATAAAA
>JADGAM010000004.1:52908-63655 GCA_015232015.1 Oligoflexia bacterium
GGTCGACATTGTGTACTGTTATAAAATTATTTACACTTCAACCAGCACAAATTGTAATATTAACTTTCGTTATATTAATTTCTTTAGGTACATTACTTCTGATGTTGCCAATTTCATCAGCAAATACAAAACAAATTGAATTGGTGGATGCTCTATTTATGTCCATATCAGCTTCTTGTGTGACTGGTTTAGCAACTATCTCAGTAGGAAATCATCTCTCTTTTTTTGGTCAAATGGTATTGCTTTTATTGTCGCAAATTGGTGGTTTGGGTATCATGATTTTATATGCCTCAATGGCCATATTGATGGGTAAATCAATACAAGTAAAAGAGCGTATTGTTTTACAAGATATTCTTGATGCCACAAATATAAATGAGATTATAAATATTATCAGCGATATTATGAAATACACTTTCTTTATCGAACTTTGGGGGGCCATAATTTTAACTATTGGCTTTATTATGGAAGGAATGGATTTTGGGGCCGCACTGTACAGTGGTATTTTTCATTCTATTATGGCCTTTTGTAACTCAGGTCTTTCTCTCTACGATAATAGTCTAGAAAACTATGCAACTAGGCCAATAATTAATTTAACAGTGGCATTTTTAATTATACTTGGTGGAATTGGCTTTGTTGTTATGAAAGAGGTAAGGGAATTATTTATTAGGAGAAGAGGTTTTCATAATATGAGTGTTCACTCTAGAGTTGTAATAGTGACCTCGCTACTTCTATTGGCGAGCGGAACATTAATTATCTTTTTTGGTGAATTTTTAAATGCTCTCGATAATTATAGCTTATGGGAAAAATTTCAAATTGCTTTTTTTCAGTCGGTAACTACTCGAACTGCAGGATTTAATACTATCCCTTTAAGCAATTTACACAATTATACAATTTACTTGATGGGAATACTCATGTTTATTGGAGGAAGTCCCGGTTCTACTGCCGGCGGGATTAAAACCTCTACCTTTGCTACTCTGATATTTTCCATAAAATCTATGTTACGTGGAGGAGAAAGAGTGGAGATTTTTAATAGAACTATTCCTCAATATGTTGTTGTTAAATCGATTGCTATTACAATTATGTCTGCGATGTTGGTGGGCCTTTTTATTTTTATGATTTTAAAAACCGATGGACAACAAAGCTTTTTAAGTATTTATTTTGAAGTCTTAAGTGCATTCGGAACTGTTGGACTTTCTTTAGGAATAACTCCATATTTAAGCGTTGCTGGTAAATTAACCATTGCCCTGCTGATGTTTATCGGTCGAGTAGGGCCATTAACTTTGGCCTTAGCAATAGGCAACAAGACAAAATTTACTGGAAAAGTAGAGTATCCTGAGGGCAGGATCATGATAGGATAAATTTTAAAAATTGAGATAATCAATTTGGCCGAATTGCTTGAATAAATTTTAAAAAAATTGCTGGACTGGGATTGATTTGTAAGGAGATTTTTTATGATTGTTGCAGTTATTGGATTGGGCACATTTGGAGCAAAGACTGCTACTAGATTGTATGAAAAGGGTGCGGAAGTAGTTGCTATTGATAGTAAGTATGAATTAGTAGGAAAAATAAAAGATAGAGTGACTCATGCTGTTTGTTTGGATGTAACTGATGAACGTGCACTTAGATCTGTTAATATTTCAGATGTAGATGTGGCAGTGGTGGCAATTGGTGATGATATTGAAATGAGTATTTTGGCAGTGGCCATGCTTAGAAAATTGGGAGTGGGAAGAGTTGTGGCCAGGGCCACCGGATTACTTCATGAGCATGTTTTACAAGAGATTGGGGCCAGTGAAATTGTGAAAGTTGAAGAAGAGATGGGAGAAATAATAGCATCTAAAATTGTTGCCCCTCATGTTTTACAACGTTACAATTTTGCTGCTGGATATTCGTTGGTAGAACTTAAACTTGGAAACAAATATGCAAGCAAAACAATTGCAGAGACTCAACTCAAACAAGATTATTCATTAAATATTATAGCGATATTAAAAAAAATACCTTACATAACCGAGGAAGGAAAAGCATCACATAGAGTAAAAGTAAACGATAGTCCTCTGCCTATGGATGTAATTGATGCTGACGATATTGTAGTTATTGTAGGTAGTGAGACAAACTTGAATCGCTTGTTTGAAGATTTGGTAGAATCATAAGGAATATATATTTTTGTAAGGAGATCTAACTTTGAACCTCTCATTAAAAACTAGAGTGGCAACAAGTTTTATTTTGGCCAATGTGGTTGTGCTGACATTGGGACTAATTGTGTTTCACTTTCTTGATTCATTAAATCGTAATATAGAAAAGATTACTTCGGAATCTAATAGGATAACTCTGCTTACAGATGAAATAAGAATGTCAGCAGTATCCATTTTAAAATATCAGAGGCGGCTGATCACCAATAAGCAGTCTAGTGATTCAATAGAAAAATTGATGGCCTTGTGTGAGGGTTTTACCTCTCAATTGCAAACTTTGGATACTCTCTATCAGGGAGTTGAAACTAAGCAAGTGATTGCGAAGATGTTGGGTTATGTAGATTCTTTGTTATTGTTACTTAAAAATAAACAATTAAATCCCACTAATCAAAAAGATATGGCCAATATAAATTCTACAGGAGATTTGGCAGATAAAATTTTAGAGGCATTTACTGAATTTCAAGATATTCAATATTTTCAAAGTGCAGATAGAGATAAAAAGGTCAAAACAATTATTAAACGTACAAAACGAAATATGATGTATACATTAATAATAACTTTTATTGGGGCCATGTTGTTAGCACTTGTTATTCCAGGAACAATAGCTTTGCCTTTTAAAAAAATTACTGATGCTATAAGGGAGTTACAAAATTGTAACTTCGACGTCTCCATTTATTATGATCGTGATGATGAGATAGGTGAAATTGCTCAAGAGATAAATAAGATGATTTTCAGTTTAAAAAAATATGAAGAGTTACGAACCGATAGGATATTAGTGGAAGGAAGAAAGTTTGATGCCTTAGCAAATACTGTTAAAAAACATATTTTAGTAGCAAATGCTATGGGCGAATTAATTTATATGAATAACAACCTTTACTCGTTATTACAGTTACAATCTGATGATATTTTAAATAAAAATATTCGTGATACTTTGATTCCTGAACCCATAATTCATACTTATGAACTGGCAATTAAAAGGCGTTCAAAGATTGAAAACGAAGAGATTTTTATTACTCGAAATGAACATAGTGGAATAGGTGAAGATACGATTTTAAATGCAGATAATGACAAATCCTCATTACAAGAGGTATTTAAAGGTTATGCCAATGTTATTCCTATCAGAGGTAAAGAAAGTTCACTTGATTATTACTTAATGATTCTTTCTGAAGAATTGTTCATATAAAAAAATCATATTAAAATTATATTAAAATCATATACAAAAAAGACTTACAAAATTATGAAACTAGAAAACACCAGAAATTTTTCAATAATAGCTCACATTGATCATGGCAAATCAACTCTTGCAGATCGCCTTATAGAAGCAACCGCCACACTTTCTAAAAGAGAAATGTGTAATCAATTTTTAGATAATATGGATTTAGAAAAAGAACGCGGGATAACTATTAAAGCTCAAACTGTGCGTTTAAAATATAAATCCAAAAGTGGAAAAGAGTATTTTTTAAATTTAATCGATACTCCAGGACATGTGGATTTCTCCTATGAAGTCAGTCGCTCCCTTGCCTCTTGTGATGGTGCTCTGTTAGTTGTTGATGCTTCTCAAGGAGTGGAAGCACAAACTTTGGCCAATGTTTATATGGCCATAGATAATAATCTTGAAATCATTCCGGTGATTAATAAAATTGATTTGCCTCATGCAGATGTAGAGCGCGCCAAACAACAAATTGAAGAGATTATTGGTATCGATGCTAGTGAGGCCAATTTGGTTTCAGCAAAGTCGGGAGAAGGAATTGCAGAACTTCTAGAATCTATTGTAAAAAAAATTCCTTCACCCACAGGAGACACTGAGAACCCTTTACAAGCACTAATTTTTGATTCCTGGTTTGACTCTTATCAAGGTGTAATTGTAATTGTAAGAGTTTTTGAAGGACAAATAAAGCTTAAGGATAAAATACACTTAAAACACCCTAATATGAGTTATGAAGTACTTCGCCTTGGAGTAAATACTCCATTTTTTGCTGATGTAACATCACTCAGTGCTGGTGAAGTGGGAATGGTTATTTGTGGAATAAAAAATGTAAGAGATGTGAGCATTGGTGATACCATAGTATCTGCCTCATGTACGGAAACTCCAAACCTCTCCGGTTTTAAAGAGATGAAGCCAATGGTTTTTTGTGGAATTTTTCCAGTAGAAAATACTGAATATGATAATCTTAGAGATTCACTTCAAAAGTTAGCATTAAATGATTCTTCATTTACCTATGAACCTGAAACTTCACAAGCGATAGGTCATGGTTTTCGTTGCGGGTTTTTAGGACTACTTCATATGAATATAGTTCAAGAGCGATTGGAGCGTGAATTTGAAATGAATTTGATTTCCACAGCGCCGTCGTGTAAATATGAAATTCTTTTAAATGATGGAAAAACCATTACAATTGATAACCCTTCCCTTATGCCTAATCCATCTACCTTTGAACATATTCGTGAACCGATAGTAGAAATTTCTATTCATACTCCAAATGAGTTTGTGGGAAATATTATCAAACTTTGTGAAGAGCGAAGAGGACAACAAATAGAATTAAAATATATAACCACTGATCGAGTGCAACTCATTTATGAATTGCCATTAGTGGAGATGGTATTTGACTTTTACGATAGGTTAAAGAGCATTAGTCGGGGATATGCTAGCATGGATTATGAGTTCAAAGAATATAGGATCTCCGACCTTGTTAAATTGGATATTTTATTAAATGGCGATGCTGTTGATGCTTTATCAATAATTTGTCATCGTACGAGTGCTCAGTATAAAGGGCGTGAGTTAGTACAAAAATTAAGACGAGCAATTAGCAGACAACAATTTGATATTGCGGTTCAGGCGGCAATTGGGGCCAAAGTTGTGGCCAGAGAGACTGTTAAGGCCCTGAGAAAAAATGTCCTAGCAAAATGTTATGGTGGTGATATTTCGCGCAAGAGAAAATTACTTGAGAAACAAAAAGCAGGTAAAAAGCGTATGAAAATGGTAGGAAATGTAGAAGTTCCGCAAGAAGCATTTTTGGCAGTTTTAAGCACAGATAATGATGAAAATGATTAATTTTTATTTAAATTTATTCTATAGTGTATATTGAGAAGATATTAATTAAAACTGTAGTCATTTAAACAACTATCCTTAAAAACAAAATAGGCCACCAACATGTTTGAACCAATTAAAAATCATCTTCATATGGCAATCAAAGAATACGCGGAAAGCTCGCTATATGATACGTTGTTAATGGCCAAAAATGAATATTTTGCTCTCACAGGGATTGTACATGAAGAGAGTGATGAATATGAACCAAGAATGAATTCGTTTAATGATTGGTTTTTATTTCACTATTCGCCTCAGAAGAATGGAATTACCGTAATTCAAGAGTATTTGGCAAAAAATGATTTAAGTGAAGAAATTGTAATGTCATTTGCCTCTTTAAATTATTCATTACTTGAATTCAAAAAAATTAATTTAAAAAAACAAACAGTATTAAAAGATATTTTACACGATAAAAATATTACTATTCATGAGACAAGTGTTGGCTTAATTGAAAAAGATCTTTTTTTAGGAAGAATAATTACCTTTAAAGAACGCAACTATCTTTTAAAAGGGATTTGTATTTTGCCCTCAGATACTAGATCCGTTTGCAGCAAAGAAGCTAACAGAATTAGAAAATTAAAAAGTATTCACGATGAATATTATTTTCTTTTAGGCGTGGAATCTTTAAAAACAAAGTGGATTCATTACGGCAGACATATCGAAGCAAAAAAAATTTTTATATTCAACCCTCCCACTGAAAAAACTGCTTAAAACAACAATAATAAATAATACTAAATAAAATAACATGAAACTATACGGATTTACTATACTTAAGAATGGAACAAAGTATGATTATTCTTTTAAAGAATCACTGCTTTCTATGGCCCAAATAACTAAAATGATCTACTTGGCACTTGGTGATTGTGATGATGAAACGGAGAAGGCATTACAAAATTTACAAGATTTGAATGGACTAAAAGATTTTCTTAAAATAAAGCATACTATTTGGGATCCTAATCTTCGTAGTGGCGGGCTTATTCTTTCCAGAGAAACCAATGTAGCACTTAATTTTCTTCGAGAGGATTTACGTAGTAACCAGAGTGATGATTATAATGATTGCTGGGGATTATATCTGCAAGCAGACGAAGTAATCCATCAAGATGAAAACAACCAAATATTAAAAGATATTTTATGGGCCAATGATAATGGTTATGATGCTGTAAGATTTCGGTATTTACATTTTTGGCCCGATCACTCTCACATTGCTATTAACAAAAAATGGTACCCCTCAGAAATTCGTGCTATTCGCTTAAATACTAATATTGAAAGTTGGGGAGACGCTCAGAGCTTTCGTTTTGCTCAAAAGGTTTTTGATAGTGATGCCCATATTTTTCATTGTGGCCATGTTCGAGAAAAAGATTCTTATGTTCAAAAGAAATCTGATATTTTAAAACTCTATCATAGTGATGGAAAGTTATCTAAATATAAACGAAGAGAAAAAAAATTAGATAATCAAACAGAGATTTTAACATATTTAGGAACCCATCCGAAAGTTATGAAAGATAGAATATTAAGGTTGGGTGATCAATGGGAGCATCCACAAAGAGATCTGGTTTATATTGTGGCCGAGCGTTCACTTTTTAGTGAGTCCTTAATTGAAAAAATTAATGTAAAAAATATTTATTTTTATAAGAGTAAAAAAGAATTAAAAAATGCAATTGGAATAAAAATACCTAAAAATAAAACAATTATATTTGAACCCAATTGGTTAGATAAGTTTATTTACAAAGACAATATCCCCTCCTCAATGCGATCAAAGTTAGCGCGCCCTTGGAGTAATGATTTTATTCTTACTTTGAAATTATCACAAAAAGGAATTGCTCTAAAATCTAATTAATAGTGTGTACTATTAAACACAGTTGTAGATTGTTAGACACAGTTTTTTAAAATAATAAAATATGTTATTATTTTTTTATTCATTAATTTTTTTTCAAAATTATAAAAAATGTTACGTTCAACTATTTTTTCAATCTTTCTTCATTTATTTTTTTTAGTGTTAGCGATATCTTATTTATCAATTGAAAAAACAAAATTAGTTGAAAAAGTACATCCTAAAAATAAGATTTTAATTTCATTAAAAAAAGTTAATACAAATAAACATGATGTGATTAAAGAAAATAAAAAAACTGTTTCTAAAACAAATAAATATAATAAGACCAACAAAATAATCAAAACCTCCAAAACTATTATAGTAAGTGATTTACGTTGGAAAAGATCTATCTCTGATGAAGTTGATACAATTGCTTATAAAGAAAATACTAATGAAAAAGAAAAAAAATGGATAAATCAATTTAGGATTGGAAAATTTGGTGATTCTTTAAGTGGAAAATTGGGTAGCAGTAATGACAGAGAGGTTGGTGGTCCACAAGATGAGGGGCATCTTTTAGCAATATTTCAAAACATATCACAATATTTAAATTATCCTGATGTTTTATATAAAAATGGAATAACAGGTAAAGTAAATGTACGAATTGTTTTTGATAAAAATGGAATTTATCAAGAGAAATTAACGAAATTTGATTCGACTAATGAATTTATTAAAGTTCAGGTGGCCAGAACGTTAAGAAAAAGTGTCGGAGTCAAAAGTATTTTTAAAGATAATTTTAACAAAAATTTGCAAAGAGATTTCTTTGTTGTGGATACTACTTTTTATTTCGCAGTTACTGCTAATACAAATGAACATAGTCATGATGAAATATTTGATTCAAAATTGCATTTTTATCGAGTGAAAATTGGTGAAGTAAGTGCCGCAACGACTGGACAAAAAATTGCTTATAGAACCTTGAGAACTTTACAGATATTAAGGAATCCATTATTACTATTAGAACATAGACCTAATTGGCTAAAAACTGAAAGAGAGTTAGTAAGAGAAATATATGATCTTGGTACATTAAGAGAATTTACTAAAGATGTTGTTTGGGAATAATTATAAATCAAATCATCTGCAAATGAGCTATACTTCAATAAGGGATTGGAGGAAAAATATTTTTTAATCAACATCGAGGCCCAGCCAAGATAAGAAACCTTGAGCTGGTTCTTTTTCATGGCCGCATTTCATATTTTCTACAGGATAATATTTAATATCACCAACCATTAACCAGCATTTTTTATTATGAAATAAATATTGTTCATGACGATCTTTACCCATCTCTTTACGAATTTTTATAATTTTCTTAATAGAGTTCATAACATCTTCTGAATTATTAACAGATTTTAATAGCGGACTGATGTTCTTTTCAATTCGCGCTAGAAGTGCTTTTTGAGCACTATCAATTAATTTAATACATATTGTTCTTTTAAGACCATATTCTGGACAATCAATTTCATTATATTTTTCTGGAAGTAATGGTCTAAGCTGATTATATTGTTGTTGGAATTCTAAAAAATTTCCAGATTCATCCAAATATTCTTCGATAATTTTATCTAATGCCTTTGCAACTTCAGTCGGACGAGAAGATTTAAAAGATTTAACTAGATCATTCATTGTCTCCAAAGGTTCTTCTTTCTTCTTTAACTGTTTTTGTAAAAGTTGATGTAAATTAGTAAAGAAATTTGTATAATTTTCATGTAATACTGGAGGGATGAATTTTTTTCTACCTTTTAATTCACATCTTAATTCTTTATCAAAAGAAGTGTAATTTTTAATAACCTTTTTTAATAAATGATCTTTTTCTCTTTTATCCATTTTACTATCAATAATTTTCTTATATTCAGAATCAAATAGTATTGTTTTTAATTGCTTTGCTATTCGCTGTGTTTGTTCGTTATCAATATAATTATTTGCAAATGCCTGATAAGCATTCTTTAAAATATCTTGGTAAAACCAATTTTTAGGATGCTTGTTTACATAATCTTCAAGATCTTCTAAAAATATGTCCTTACTATTAAAGCAATTTTTTATGTCATAAATTTCATCAAAGGTAATAAATTTTTCACTTTCAGTTGTCTGTACTGATTCAGCTGATTCAAATGATAAATATTGAGGGTATATTTGTGCTTTTTTAAAACAATACATAGAATCATTATGTTTTTTAGTAAAAAATTGAGATTTAATTTCTTGATTACAAAAATATGAATCTTCCGGATGAGATATAGTTTTTCTATCAATTATAATTTTATCTTCTTTTATATTTTCTGTTAATAATTCGTATCTATAACATCTAATTTTACCCTCAACATTTTTCCATTGATGGGCGATTTTATTTTCTTTATAACAATTTAATGCTGGTAAATTACCATCGATTAAAAAATGTTTAGTTGTATATTGTTCGCAATTGCCATTTTTAAATTTATGAATTACTCCAACTTTTTTAATACAAAATGAATTATCAACAAATTCTTTATAGTTGTCTCTTGAATCATATCTCAAACATTCTGCTTTTTGATCTGACCATACAAACACATAGAAATCTTCAAGTTTATTAAGAACAATTCTCATCTTTTTGATTTTATCTTGATGTTCTTCATTTATTTTTCTTATTTCCTTTTCTAAGGCAGGTATTTGCTTTTTTGTAAAATCGATTCTATCTTGATTAATATCAAAAATTACTCTGTTTATATTGTGAATATCTACTAAATAACTAAATTCTTCTTTGTGTAAATTTAAAAGTTTTTTCAAGAAAGTAATTCTTTCTTCTTTTTGAGCTATAACTTTAGGATCAGAGGAAAGTAATTTTTTTGATTTATCTACTTCGCTCTGTAAATTTAACATCTCTATCACTTTTTTCTCATGTGAAGATAAGAAGGGCCTAAAGTGAGCTGCAGAAGTCACTCTTTTATATAGTTCGTTATTATCATTTTCAAGTTTTACTACTAATTCTTTATAAGCATCTATTTTCATTTCAGATTCTCGAATGTTTCTAAGTAGGGTTTCTCCTTCTAATGAAATTAATGCTTTTAATTCTTTATCTGTCATCTGCAATAATTCTTTTTCAGATAAATCAAAAAGACTTGCACAATAAGATTTAATTGATATTGAAACAAAAATAGTAATAAAACAAAATACTATAATGAATAAACGTAAAATGGGTTTTATAAAAAATTGGCCCCTTTTTTTTTATATAAATAAAAATTGTTTTATTATTATATATAAAATTCCAAAAAATCCTAAATAGACCTTGTTTAGACCCATTTTTTAAAATTAGTGCCTCAATATATGGGCAAGGAGAAATTAAAATTTTTTTGTATTTATAAAATAAATATAGATATCTTTTTGATTTTATTTGCATCCATAAATTATATAAGTAAATTTTATTTTTTTTCTAAATAAAGAATATAGAATTGAGGGCCATGAAGAAATGGAATATGAAAAAAATTTTTTTAAAAATTATTAACCTTTAAATAAAAAAAATGAGAGGAATAGGAAAATGAAAAAAGTTCATCTATTAATTGTGACGTTATTTATTGTATCTGTAAATTTAGGATCTATTAGTGCTTCAAATGCAGGTGGGTTTTTAGATTTATTTTCTAGTAAGAAGAA